>CAUYYU010000092.1:0-7697 GCA_963577415.1 Chloroflexota bacterium | reverse complement strand
CCGACACGTCCACCCCGTGCACTTCCTTTATTTTCGCCGCAAAAGCCCTGTCAAACTCGTTGTCTGAACTGGCAAGTCCGGCAAACACGGCTCCGGGGTCGTCCCCCTCAAACAACACGATCACGAAATCGCCGTGAGGAGTCCGCTGAATTGATACGAGCTGTCGGGTAATTCCGTACCGCCTCATCTGATCTTCCCACCCGTCCCGCTGGGGCCCGTCAGCGATGAATTGGTTATGCCACGTCTGCCAGTCGTCAAACTTCACGGGCAATATGGGAAATGCTGCGTTCAATACCGCCATCTCAACGCTCCCTTCAAATGTGAGGGCTGAAATGTAGCCGGGGCACTTCGACGAGTCCACGATGCACCCGCCGAACCCTTGTCACAAAATCCGCTAAAGCGGCCAGACGATCGGCACGATTATCAGCGAGGCCACCAGAATTATCAGCGTCAGCGGACCGCCAACTCTGAAAAAGTCGAAGAACCGGTAACCGCCGGTGTTGTACACCAACACATTGGCCTGGTGGCCTATTGGCGTGAGGAAGGCGGTCGATCCAGAAATCGCCACGATCATCATTACCGCGTGAGGCGATATCCCGGTGGCGGCCGCCATTTGCAGAGCCAGCGGGGCCACTAGCACCACCGCCGCGGCGTTGGACATAATCTGCGTCATCAGCGCGGTCAGCAGAAACAAACCCGCAAGAATCGTCAGGGCTCCACCCGGTTCCAAGAAATCCGCCACCTTCCCCGCCACCAACTCCGCCAGACCGGTGCTCTCCATAGCGAGCCCCAGCGGCATCAACGTCCCGATCAGCACCAGTATCTTCCACTCCACCGACGCGTAAAACCGCTTGTAGGGAATGACACGCAGGGCAAGCATCAGGACGACGCCGACGGTTCCCGCGACCGATATGTGCGCGGTTCCCGTCGCCGCCAGACCGATCACAACCGCCAGAATAGCCACCGGCACGAACATACGGGGCCGGGGGTGAACCGCTCGGGAACGCTGCTCCAGCACGATAAATTCCTGCGACATTGTCAGCTCAGACAATCGCTCGATCGGGATCCTGACCAGCAAGACATCTCCGGGACGTATTTTGACCTTGCTCAGAACCCGCCGAACCGGATTTCCCTGACGCCAGATCCCCAGCACCAGCCCTCCGAATTTCAAGCGAAAACCAACTTCCGCGACCGACTTGCCGCCGTCGCCAAACCCGGGACCCGCCACCAGCTCCATCAGCGCAGCGTCTTCGCTATCCAACAGCGAATCCCGCACTTCCCCTTCCGCGGCAAACTCCATCCCCTCCTCTTCCACCAGCCTTACAATCTCATCCCGCTCGCCGTCCACCAGTAGCACGTCACCGATATAGATGGCGTCGCTAGCCGACGGAAATCGGTTCTTTAGCCCCTGGTGCACGATTTCCAGCACCGACACCCCAAAACGCGGCCGCCACCCGAGTTCGATCAATGTCTTACCCACCACCTTCGCCTCCGTCGAAACCATGATTTCGCCGAGAAATTGGCGAGTCTGTTCCAGCTCACTCATGACCCCGGGCGTCTTGCGATCTGGCAGCAAGCGCCGGCCGATGGTCACCATGTACAGGATCCCCACCCCAAAGATCACCACCCCCGTCGGAGCAAAATCGAACATCCCAAAGGGCCGCTCGCCCGCCGCCGCCAGGGCCTCACTCGCCAGCAGGTTCGGCGGGGTCCCGACCAGTGTCACCAGTCCCCCCAGCAGGGAACCGAACGAAAGCGGTATCAACAATTTCGACGCCGACGCCTGATTTCTGCGGGCAAGCGTGATCGCCGCCGGTATCAGGATGACGGTCGCGGCGATATTGTTCATAAACGCCGACATCAGGCCGACCACCACCATGAGCGATATCGTCACCGTCCAGAGTCGTGACCCGCCCCATCGGCTGATGAGCGACGCCAGCGCCTCCGGCACCCCCGCCTCCACCGTCCCCGCGCTCAGCACGAACATAGCTCCGACCGTGATGACCGCCGGATTGCTAAAGCCGCTGAACGCTTCGCCCGGATCGACCACATTCGAGAGCACCAAGGCCAGCAACACCAGCAGACCCACCACGTCCGGCCTGATCCGCTCGCTGGCAAACAGAACCATCGCCCCCGCCACGATTCCCAGCAGAATCCATTGATCAGGTGTCACACGGACATTCCCCGCGGAGCATTCTGGGTGGAGTGAACGTTCGGAATCATTCGGCGAGACTAACCTACCCCGGAATCAATCTCGATTAGGGGCAATCTTCCGGCAAGCTCCGGGGCATCTAGTCCGCGTTGGGACGTTATCCGGGACTTCTCCATACCGATCCGATTCGCCAGGGCTTGCCGCACCGTCCGGTTACCCTGTCGAGTGCTAGGCCTCCTCTCCCCACAGCCGATATGCGCCGCCCTTCGCAAGCACCTCCTCGGCATAGTCCTCGGCGTTATCCAACGGCCGGTATCCCAGGTCGATCGCCGCGTTTGTCAGATCCCAGTAGCCTCTAGAGTTGTTGGAAATCCCGTAGTAGAGGCCGAACCTGATATTCGGCGTGGCAATTGATTTGCTCACGAGCTGCACAAGATCGCCCTCACTCAACCACGTCGAGAGAATGCGCGGTCCCATATCAAAATCCGGCGGTCTGCGCCGGTAGTCGTAGCTGCCGATCCGCAGACAAATCACCTCCAGCCCGAAACGATCGGCATAGTAACTTCCCAGCGCCTCTCCCCACACCTTCGCCGCCCCGTATATGCCATCCGGCCTGAACAACGATTCGGCGTCGGCTCGTTCACCGGCGATCTCGGTCCAACCGGTGGCATGATTGGAACTGGCGAAGATCACCCTGCGCACGCCGGCCTGCTGGGCCGCCTCGTAGGTCGTGTGCACATCCACGATGTTCGGCTGCAAATATTCGGCCAGTGACTCGCTATCGTTGGCCGCCTTGGCGTGCAAATGCACCACTACGTCCTGCCCTGCGAACACGGTCCGCACCTGCGCCGGATCCTCATAATCCAACTGGACGAACCGCGGATCGTCCCGCCGCGAACGCGAAGTCCCGGTCAGAGTGAAACCTCCGTCCAAATCCTCCATGAGTGTGCGTCCGATCCGCCCGGTCGCACCGGTTACGAGGACTTTCAATCCTGCCAACACTGAGCCTCCTCGTTCAAGTCAGAACCGTTAAATCGCCACGATCGAACCGGCCACTCCATGGATGCGGAAGTCGCCTACTCGCGCAGGAATCCGCCCAGTTGATCCCGGTTTTCGAGCTCGGTCCAGGCGTCCCGGAATGTCCGGTTCCATTGGTCCGTCCCCGGATGACTCAACATCTCCCAGTATACGCTCGGAAACGTGATCAACGCGTCGGCGCCGGCCGCGTAGGCCACGTGGGCGTGAGCGGCATCGCGAATGATCCCGGCCATGATTCCCGGAGTGTCGGGGCGATTCTTATAGGCCTCGGAAATCTGGTTGACCAGTTCAAACCCATCACCGCCCCAGGCCATCGTCGGACCCACGAACGGCGCCACCCAGGTAGCGCCGGCAGCTGTCATCAAAACCGCCTGGTTCAGCGAGAAGATGGTCGTCGCCATCGTTCGGATTCCCCGTTCCCTCAGCGTCGCCAGCGCCCGGATGCCCACCGGTTTGGTCACGATCTTGACCATCACCTTTTCAGACAATTCCACGGCAGCGTCGGCCGCATACATGAACTCCTCGTACGTATCTCCGTCGACTTCCACCACCAGCACCTCCGGCTCGAGTTCCAAGTACCGGTTTAACAGGGTCTGCAGGTCGTTATATTTTTGCGCCATGTCGCGCAGGATGATGTTGTTGGTGATGATCCCCGATATTCCCAGAGGCATCATGTCCCGAATTTCCTCAGGATCGCCCTGGAGCCAAATTTGCGGTCCCGGCATCCGCCCTGCGCTATCCAATAGACACCTCCACACCGGCATCGGCGTCCAGGCCATTGCAGCCGCGCCGTCCGGCTCGACCATCGTAGGGCCAGCCCGCCAAAACCTCAATTCCAGATTCGGCTGATATTCGGCCGCTGGCGACGGCTCGCCCCCCGGTTGCTCCAACCGCTTCCCCAATTCGAGGCCGACCGGCCCACATCCCGGAACCCCGCCCGTGACTTCAACTCGCCGCCGGAGGATAATGCCGGGTCGCCGTCCCGATGGACGGTCCGTCCATCGGGATCTCCCGGGTATTCTCGTCGCGACCGGCCCGACCTTCCATTCCGGAGCGCACATCGATGAGCGATTCAGCCCCTGTCGTCGCCGACCTGCTGATTCGTTACGGCCCCGACATGGACCGCACGCTGAGGACCGTCATCGGCTACCGCGACGATCCAATCCATCGCATGGTTCGCTACCACCTCGGCTGGATCGACGAGCACGGCCATACCGGCGACTTCAGCCGTGGCAAGGGATTGCGTTCAACGTTGTGTCTCCTTGCCTGCGAGGCCATCGCCGGCGACCACCACCCCGCCCTGCCCGCCGCCGCCGCTCTCGAACTTCTCCACAGCTTTACCCTGGCACATGACGACGTGATGGACCATGATGTCCTCCGTCACGGTCGCCCCACCGTCTGGAAACTGTGGGGCGAGGCCCAGGCCATCAATACCGGGGACATGCTCTACGCCCACGCTTTCAGCGCCCTCACAGATTTCGCTGATCCGGCCGTAGCCGCCAGGGCGACCCGGCTGCTCGCCGACACCTGCGTCACCATCGTCGAAGGCCAGTCCGCCGATATCCAATTCGAGCAACGTGACGATGTCACCGTGGATGAGTATCTCGCCATGGTTGCCAGAAAAACCGCAGCCCTAATCGGCACATCTCTTCGATTGGGCGCACTAGCCGCCGGCGCGCCCCCGAGCTTCGAAAACGGCCTCGCCGATTTCGGGCAATTCATGGGAATCGCATTTCAGATCAGGGATGACATGCTGGGAACCTGGGGAGATCCCAGCGTTACCGGTAAACCGGTCGGTGAAGATCTTCGGCGGAAGAAAAAGACGCTACCAGTGCTGGCGCTTCAGCGATTGGCCGATGCTCGAGGCCGGTCCCAAATGTCCGAGATTTTTTCTGCGGAAAATCCAACTGACCCACAAATTGAGGTGGTCCTCGATCTCATGGAGAAATTCCAGGTCCGCGACGACGTCCGCAGGCTCGCCGATACCTACACTGATCGCGCCCTACAGGCATTGGCCAACCTACCGGCTCAATTCTCCGAGCGCCCGGATTTGGCCGCCCTGATCGATTACTTCACCGCTCGTCAAGTCTGATTCGGAATGGGTGAAAGATTGCGGGTCGGGCTTATTGGGCTGATCGGGATTTCTGCTCGCCCGGCATCGGACAGTGCTCGTGTGGGGTGGGGAACTCACATGCCGGGTGCACATGCGTCGGCTTACGCGTATGTTGAGGACACAGAGGTCGTGGTGGTTTGTGACATCGTGCAACTGGCTATCGATAGCTTTGTCGAAGATTGGAAGACTGACTGGCCAACGGTCGAGACCTACACCGATTACCGCGAGATGCTTGAAGGCGCTGACCTAGACATTGTCAGCGTGGTTACGGGTGATGATTTTCACGCGCAGCTGGTCGTTGATGCCGCTGAGGCTGGTGCGAAAAGGATCATCTGTGAAAAGCCGGTCGCGAGCACCTTAGCTGATGCCGATCGCATGATCGCAGCGGTGGAAAAGGCCGGGATCCCCATGCTGGTCGACCATACGCGGCGTTGGATGATTCCTTGGGGTCAGGCGGCCGAAGCCATCAAGCAAGGAGTGATTGGTGACGTTGTTCGTGTTGTCGCGAACGAGGGTGGTCCACGCGCCATGCTATTTCGTAATGGGACCCACCTGATTGATTCCATGGTTTGGTACGCGGGTGGCAATCCCACGGCCATCTATGGGTGAACGGAAGAACGGTTCCCTGACTATGGACCACGATATGCTGGAGATGGTGGTCATGATCCAGATACGGATCCGGCGGTGCTGCGCTGGTGGAGTTTGATAACGGCGTGCGGGCGTTCATCAATTTGTGCAAATTCACCCCCTCCTTCACCTTTGAGGGTGACGTGTATGGGACAGAGGGCCGGATGGTTGTAACCGAGGATGATGTGCGGATCACGCGTGAAGATTAGGGTCTTCCGACTGGGGTTCAGCACAATCTAGGATATGCGACAGCCCACCTCCCACGCGATCACTATACGCACGGTGCGATTGCCGGTTGTGTGCGCGAGATGGCCCAGCTCATTCGGCACGGTGGTCAGCCTACGAGTGACGGTCGAGAAGCTCGCAAGACTCTCGAGATTATGCTCGAGATCCTGCAATCGCAGGCTCTGGGTGGCGTTCGCGTGGAGTGCCCTATAGTCGATGCCTGATAGGCAGATGTTGTCGATCTAGAGGATGATGTTTTGTCCGGTGCGTGCCGATTCGTAGGCGGCAAAGATCACACGCAGCACCGCCAGACCTTCGGCACCTGTGATTGGAGGTGGAACCTCTCCGAGTGCTGCGCGCTAGCTCTCCCTAATAAATGGCGTGTAGCCCCCGCCAAAATTGTTGTAGGTCAAGCGTCGGGTCGGCGGTGATCCGATCACGACTTCTGGCACGGTGCTGTGCCATTCGAGTTCGTCCCGATCGGCGGCACCAAACCGGAGCCAGCCTTCAGCTCCCCACAATGTCATGTCGGTTTGATACCACTGGTCCAGCCAATAGCCCGAGACCAGTGATCCGTGTGCGCCACTTGCCATCCGAAAATTCACGAGGGCGAGGTCTTCGACATCGATGGGCGCACCGCCGACTAATGGGGTCATGGCCTGGACCTCAGTCACTTCATCTCCGGTGAGGTACAAGATGAAATCCAGCCAATGGATACCTAGCCAGATGAGGTATCCACCACCGGCCTCTGATTTGCTAAACGACCAATCACGCCGCTTCGGGTCCCAAATCCTGATTTGGTCCGCAAGCGTCATACCGCGAACGGCATATAGACCGCCGATGCCTCGTTGTTGCTGGATGCGACGTGCGTCTTCAACCCACGGGGCGGGACGATTTGTGAGTGCCAGCGTCGTGGACCTCAACACTAGTGATTGGCGGCTTTATCGACGATTCGGTCTGACAGATCGTGGAGCGCTTCGGCAAAACCGATTAGGAGATCCTTATGCCGAAGTTTCGCCAGCCAGCGGGGCGGTAGGCCCTGTTCCCCGTAGTAGGCGCCAGCCAGTGCTCCGAAGACTGCGCCAGTGGTATCGGAATCCAGCCAGAGCCCTACTGCCTGGACACAACCCTCCTCGAAATCGTTCGTGCGATTGAAGGCCCAGAGGGCCGCCTCCAGCGTGTTTACCACGTTGTTGCCGCCGTTTATTTCCGGCGGCTCGCGCTCCTTGAATGATCCATCCGCTACAGCCGCCACGCCCCCCGCGAGCGGATCTCGCTCCCAGATGTCTTTCTCCGGCGCGTACGCCGCACCCAGTATTTCGTCCTTCCTCGCTCCCGCCAGCACACCGACAACAAGCCCGGTGAAATAACGGCACGAATCAACCGACGCCGGTGCGCGATGGGTCGTTTCCGAACTTTGCCCCGCTGCCACTATCGCCCTTTCTGGATGCCGCCGAAACGCCAGCGAGACAGGTGCTACCCGCATCAACGCCCCATTGGTCTGCGCCTTGAGATCGCCAGTGGTCCCCACGTCCCCACCCC
>CAUYYU010000091.1:0-7720 GCA_963577415.1 Chloroflexota bacterium | reverse complement strand
CTCTTCGCGGGCCCAGCGGTCGGTGAGGGCATCGACGAAGAGGTGGTGGACGAGGCGGCCGTCGCGGTCGGGGGTATCGTCGGCGCGGTCGTCTTTGGGATGGAGTTCGGGGACTTCGGAATAGAGTTCCCGGAATAAGCCGCGAGCGCCGGGGTAGTTTTGCAGGTAGATGCGATTTACGCGCATGTCGTTGATGGTATTGACGAGCAGCATGGCGGTGCCGGCGGGTAGGCCCTTTTGACTCTGAGCACGCAGCCAGCGCCCGACGACGCTGGAGCCGTGAGCGCCAGTGTAGCGGGCCTCGGCGGTTTCGTGGCAGATGGCGCCGATGAGGCGCCCGGTCGACCACTCTCCCAGCAATTGGGCGGGGTAGGTGATGAGGTTGTCGCAGGGAATGTAGGACCACCAGGAACCGGGCAATACGCGAATCCGGTCGTGCCCCAGGATCATGCGGGCGGCGGTCTCCAATTCGGAGGGGGTCAGGTGAGATTCAGTCTCGGAAGCTTTGGCCGCCATCGCCGATACGTCCCTATCCCAGGCTGTAATTGGTCAGGACGGGTTCGAGGACCCGGGTGACTTCCGCGGAAGCGCCTTCAAGCACACCGCGGCGATACCAGCGGACCAGTTCGTCGTTGTCGCGAGCGCCCTGGATGAGGGTGACCATCTCGGCGGTGGTGAGGGCGGTTCGCTCGGCCACGGAAGCGGCTACGTCGGGGGGCACGTTGCCGAGGCCGCCGTCGAACTCGGAGCCGATATCGCCGCGCAGGATGGCCCTGGCGACGGAGGCAAGCTCGGCCATGCCGCCGAGGGACGCGGTGCTCATGCGATCACCGGCGATGAAGTTGAGAATGGCCTGCTCTTCCCGCCGCGGGGGATAGTCGAAGGCGACGATGGCGCCGAATCGATTTTCGACGCCCTCGTTAAGGGGTTTCACTCCGGGGCCGTCTGGAAATCCGGTGGCGATCAGGCGGAAGTCGGGATGGGCGCGAATTTCGGAACCGTCGGGCAGAGTGACCAGCCCGGCCTTGTCGAACAGGCCGTTGATGATGGAGTGGACGTCGGGGTAGGCGGTGTTGTACTCGTTGGCGATAACCAAGAAACCGCTCTGCACGGCTTCCAGAAAGGCCTGCAAACTCCATTTGGTTGCGCCGTGGCGCAATTGTCTGACGGCGGTCAGATCCGATTTGGCGGTCTCGCCGGTGAAGGCGAACTCCACGGTCGGCAGATTCCACAGGTGGGCGACGGTTCGGGCGAGGGCTGATTTGCCGGTTCCGGTGGGCCCGCGCAGGAACACGGGGCGGTTGAGCAGCAGGGTAGCCTGGGTGAGCCGGATGGCGGTCCAAGTGGACTGGGTCAGGCAGGGCAGAATATCGCGCCGGCCGGGCAGGTGCCCCAAGGGCATGGGGAAATTAATGCCTCGTTCGCGCCGGAGTTCGGCCCGTACCGCGGAGGCGTCGGGGAGGGGGCGACCATCCGGGTCGTACGCCCACAGACGGGGAGCACCACCATCGTCGCGCCCGAGTACCGCCGCGCGTCCGCTGGGCAGGGTAATGCGTTCGCCGTCGCCGGGAGACTCCTCGTCGGCGGTCCCGGCGCGCAGGGGAGACGGGAGGGCGACGGCCTCGCCGTCGTCAGGCGGATCGTCGGGCAAAAGGGCGCCATCGAGTTTCCGCTTGCCGGGCGCCGTCCGCACCAGGCCGAGGGCCGACGTGGATATTTGCACCACCTGATCTCTGATGGCAGGCGGAGCGATAGTTAACACGGCGCGGGCACCGACTTCAGACAAGGGAAGGTCGGTGAGCTGCCCTAGGGACAACCAGTGCACGAGGGTACGGGTGGATATGCGATCACGCATCTGGCCGCCGACCTCGTGATGATTCCGGATGGCGTCGGCCAGAGCGACCAATCTGCTGCTGAGTCCCTCGTCGGGAGTGGCGCCGAGAGAGGTCATCACAGGACTGCGAGCAAACTCCACGAGCAAGGACTCGGCCTCCTCGGCGGGCGGGAGAAAAGCGACGGGCACGCTGCCGAGACCAAGCCCGAAGCGGCGCTGCAGGGAGCGCCCCATCTCGGCGGTGCCGACGTAGTTGGGGTTGGCGGTGGCGATGATGCCGAACTGCTCGTGGAGCTCGATTTCGATGTTGCCGAATTCGGTGCCGGAGAGGAGCAGCCGCCCGGTGTCCATGGAGTGGGTAATGACGCTGATGAGGTCGGGCGGGAGCATATTGATTTCGTTGACGATGAGCTTGCGCCCCAACAACATGGCCCGGGCGGCGGGGCCGAGAGCGGCGAGCGTGCTCTGATTACCGACGTCGTCGGTGACGACCTCGGTGCGACGGAAGAAATCGGCAAGGGTGGTGTCACCGCTGAAATTGAGTTCGGTAAGCGGCTGGTTGGCTACGTGGCAAAAGGTCTTGGCGAGGGTGGTCTTGCCGCAGCCGGTGGGCCCGGTGAGGAGGACGAACGTGCCGAGGCGGGGGTTCTCGTCGATGTCGGCGATGCGCTCGAGCACATCAACCATGTGGGGGGTGAGGTGCAAAAATACCTCGTCGCGGGTGGGCACGGCGGCGACGGCGTCGCTATCACCGACAAGCCCGATCTGCCGGGGCAGGGCTTCCGAGGAGGTTTTCGCAGCCGACAATTGGCGGCGAGGAAATCGCCGGCCTCGCACCTCGAACCAGTCCTCACCCATGCGAACCTCGGGTCCGAACTGGACGGTGGACACAGTCTGCGAGGGAGCCGCAGAGGAGGGGCTCTGAGGGCGGTCGTCAGCAGGCGATGGACCACCCAACAGGCCGCGAAATACATTCTTCATTACTTTCGTCCCTGATTCGGCGCCGGTCCGCCGGACCTTGTGCGTTCGGCCGAATATAACGTGAAGGGCTGAATCGCCACGAACGAGCCTGGCAAAACGGACCCCCGGGTTTGAGTGGTTGGGTGGGTCAGATGGAGCGAAAAATCCACAAAATATTGGTCCCGATGAGAACCGCTTTACTGATTCCTGGAGCGTTAAACGCTATTTTTGATGGGATATGGCGGCGAAGTTGCTCTGACAGGGGCCTGCTCGCGGTTGGGAAAATAGCCCAAACGCCGATAGGGTTGACAGCCTGAAAAGTTGCCGATTCGGATCTTTATTCGCCATTCCGCGACACGGGGAGACAGCAATGACGAGTGGCGGATTGCGGGAAAATATGGACCGGGCCGAAGATGTGGTCCAGCACACGGTAGAACAGGTGCTGGGCAATCCGCGATCGCTGGCTGCCATGGTCGCGACGCTATCGACCCAGTACCAGTTGCAACCGCACTCGGTAAACGTGAGCGTTTATTCGGTGGCGCTGGCGAGGCAGATCGGCCGGACCGACGATCAGGAGTTGACGGAGTACGGGCTTGGAGGGCTGCTGCATGACCGGGGCAAATCACTGATTGACGCAAGCATCCTCAATAAGCCGGTCCGCCTGATGGCAGACGAGTGGAAGATCGTGACGGGGCATCCCCAAGATGGATACGACCTGCTGGGGGATTTCGCCAACGACCGCACGATTACGGGGCAGGCAGTGATGAGCCACCACGAGCGTATGAACGGCACCGGCTATCCACACGGGACCCCGGGAGAGGAGATTGCGCTTCCGGGGCGAGTGGTGTCGATCGCGGACAGCTTTGACGCGCTGACCACCAAGCGGGTCTACAAGAACGCCATTCGCGCCTTTGACGCCCTGGTGATCATGCGTGACGACATGGAGGATCACTTCGACCGAGATATTCTGCGGGAATTCATAAATCTGTGGCGTGAAGGCGGGCTGTCGATCAACTAGGCGGGTGGCGACGGGCGGTCGGCCGGTGAGAGCGGGCTGCCCGTGGATAAATCAGAGTGTGCTTGACCGTTCGGTAGGCGTCTGGTATTTTCGATCCTGCGCTTTACGTATCTGGAAATCTGCCTTGGCCCACTTGGTTACCCGCCGGCAGCGAGCGGTGGTGAACGCCGTCCGCGAGTTGATTAAGGAAAACAACTACAGTCCCAGCGTCCGCCAGCTAGGAGATCGGCTCGGGTTGGCGCCGGCGACGGTGCAACAGCACCTGGACGCCCTGGAGCGTAAGGGTGCGATCGCCCGGACGGGGGGCGCTTTCGGCATCGAAATCCTGGAGCCGGATTACGACAATGAGGTTGCGTACGCCGGGATGTTCCGGGCGCCACTCATCGGAGCGATCGCGGCGGGGGCGCCGATCCTGGCGTTTGAAGATCACGAGGAAACGGTGGCGCTGCCGGAGACCATGCGCGGGCAGGGAGAGCATTTTGTCCTCCGGGTCCAGGGCGACAGCATGATTGAGGCCCACATCCTGGACGGCGATCTGGTTGTAATCCAGCGCCAGCAAACGGCGGACGATGGGGAGACGGTGGTGGCGCTGCTGGAGGACGGAACGGCCACGCTGAAGCGAGTATACCGGGATGCGGCCGGAATCAGGCTGCAACCGGCGAATTCCGAGATGGACCCGATCTACGTCGACCGAGTGGATATCCAGGGCAAAGTGACCGGGATCATTCGGCCGCACGTCTAGACGTTTGCCCGCGTTTCAGGTCCAGTCCGATCGGCGGGTGCAGGCGCTGGATGTCACCGCTTCGGTGGAGGAGATGGCCGCGGCGGCGAGAGTGGGCGAGGGGCTTTGCGTGGTCAGCGCAAGTCACACCACGGTGGCTCTGATCGTTAATGAGTACGTACCAGACCTCATGCACGATCTGGAACGGTGGATTGAGCAGAAGGCGCCGGCAGGCCCGGTCTACGACCATCCCGGCAACGCCGATTCGCATATTCGAGCGGCGCTTTGGGATCGGCGGTGACGCTGCCGGTCGCGGGTGGAGGACTGGCGCTGGGCAGGTGGCAGTCGGTGATCCTGTTTGAATTCGACGGGCCGCGGCGACGCACGGTCAACGTGCAAATGGTGGGCTCGTGAGCGCTTATCAACCACGGAAATCTGATTGACATAGGTTGGCCTGCCGCCGAACATCGGTGTTCTCCGCCGGGGAGCCGGTGGGCGGACGGACTCACAGGAGATAAATATTGAAATCACCAGAATTACCCCGCCGGCGCCTTTTTCAGGCGACGGCCGCGGTTGGGGCCGGGGGGCTGTTGATCCCGGGGACCCTGATGGGCAGCGATGTGCGTGCGTTCACGATGGCCGGCGATTTGCCGGAGATGGGGGACGATGCCCGTTCAACGGTGCTGGACTCGTGGGGCACATGGGGCGATCTGGGTATCTACTTTGCCGAGCAGTTCGGGGAGTTCGGCCGCTCCACCTGGTATGACGCCGACTGGGGGCGGGTGATAACAGCGCGCCGGCAGTCCGGGGAGCTTCCAGATGGGTACAGTCCTCACCCCTCAAGCTGGTACGCGGCGGTGCACGACCGGTCGTGGATAGGCGACCGTCTCATCGGCGTGAATCCTGAAACTCGACGTTATGTGGTTGCGGATGTCATCGACGTGGTCAGCAGCCCGAGCGCAGTCGTGGATTGGTCTTCGGCGGCCTTTGCGGAGCTGGGCACGCCGCTGTCCCGGGGTGTGCAGAACGTTTGGATAGTGCGGATGCCTGGCTAGAGGGGTTGGGCTGACGGAGGCGCTGACGATCATGAATCTAATTGGGCTGGGCCTGGTGCTCACGCTGGCAATCGCGCGCGGGGCCATACGGGAGCGATTTTGACGGAGGGGTCACGGCCCCGAGGCAGCTATTTGCGCGGCGCTTTAGTGCCGATACAATCAGTATCCCGGGCCATTAGCTCAGTTGGTTAGAGCGCGCCTCTGATAAGGGCGAGGTCCCTGGTTCGACTCCAGGATGGCCCACCAATGCAGGCCCCGGAACCGGGGATGTAGCTCAGCTGGAAGAGCACTGCCTTTGCAAGGCAGGGGTCAGGGGTTCGAGCCCCCTCATCTCCACCGTATTTCATTCGTTAAACCTGTGGGAAGTGCTCCACGGACACCGAACATGGGCGAAATGTAGCAGAGTGTGTAGCAACTGGCGGCCGATTGTGGCTATCCAGCCCGAGATTCACCCCGACCCAGAATCTCATCAAGCCGGTCGGCTGCAGCTCTCAGCACCTCCGGTACTGAAGCGGTGTACGTATCCAAAGTTGTTGAAACTCGGGTGTGTCCCAAAAGCTCCTGGACGGCCTTCGCGGGCTCGCCGATAGTGAAAAGCTGTGTCGCAAACGTATGCCGCAGATCGTGCATTCTGATTGGTCGAAGGCCAGCTGCCTGCCGGTGATCCAGTTGGAGGTCACTTTGATCGAATCCAGCATTCCACCCGCGTCGCAGTGGCCGTCCGGCAATCCGTTTAGCCTGGCATAGGGATTCGCGCGGGAGAGTGGACAGCTGCTGGTACGTCACCCGCGGTTACTGGTATTCAGCTTCTTTGTCACCTTCTGGACTACGGCCATCTGGATCAACGACATCACTTCGACGACTTCATACAGCGTCGATGCAGAGTACGGCCTGACCTGGTCCGAAGCGGGCCTCTCGCTGATTGCCTCCCATGTGTCCAATCTGATCCCCGCCTTTGCCGCTCTCGGTCTGCTGACCGCCACCCTCACCGTCCTGCGCGGTGGCGGGCCGGACGTCCGGGGGCGCTCTCGGCAGCAGCTCGAAATCTACAGCCTATCGTCGCCCTGGTGGTTGCCTACTTCCTGACCAGCGCGCTGTATTTCGTCGTCATCGTGTGGGCTTCCCCTTCCGGAAATGCGTTACTACACGGAGTGTTTCTAATCGTTCTTGTATCATTCACCGCTGCCACGCTCTTCTCCCTAGTCCACCTTGCTGCCCGGGGTGGCGGATTTTTCGCCACGGTCCGGACTTCGTTTCGTCTGGTACGGGCGGCGTCGCCCGACGCGGCCATCGTTCTCGTGGTCTACGCGATCCTAATGTTCGGGAGCCTGGTCTGGTTCGCACGGGCCGCGTCGCTGCCACCGGCGGATGAATCGATACTGTTCGGCGAATTCGGAGCCCATCTGCTTTACATTGGCCTTTCCGTCCCTGTGGACACGCTGACAGCGATCTACCTGTGCCAGCTCTATTGGTTCGCCCGCGGACGGGAAATGGAACGGGCAGCCGCCAGCGCCTGAGTCCGCTAGAATCCCACGGCTGAGACCCACCGGTCGCGACACCCCTTTTCCACCACAGCCCTTTAGCCCAAACGGACGGAGCCTGTTTCTTGCCTCAGCCCGGAGTTCCCCGTGACGAGCAGTCCATCCCGGCGAGCGCGTTCGGGCGCCTGAATCACTTTCTGGCAGTCGCCTATCAAGTTCTCTCGATGAATCCGCGCCTGCTGCTCTTTCTGGGCCTGAACGCGGCGGTCAACATTGTCATCCTGTGGGCCTTCCTGGGCACTGTGGTGGACGACCCTGGCGGCGAACCGACCGCCGGCGACCCGGGGCTTCTGCTCGATTTCATCCGCTCGGCGGCACAGAATCTCCCTCTCCACTTCTTTCAGTTCGCACTTTTGGTCGCCGCCCTCGCGGCGGTTCGGGGTGAGACCATGACCGCCGGGGACGCCTTCCGCGTAGCCCGCGCGCGCATCGTGCCTGTCGTTATTCTTGCCCTCCTCACCACCACATTCGGCCTGGCCACGCATCTCGTGACCGAATCTTTGGTCGAACGTGAAGCTGGTATCGTCAGCCTTCCCATTGTCCTGGCCTGGCTCAGCTGGTTCGCCATCGACCTCCTGGCCCTGTCCCTGG
>CAUYYU010000090.1:0-7735 GCA_963577415.1 Chloroflexota bacterium | reverse complement strand
CCGATCATGGCTCGCCGCTTACGAAACGAAACTCCGGGAGAAAACCGGGATCAAGACTTTGAAGATCGGATACAACCGGGTCTTCGGCTACTACGTCGACATCAGCCGTCGCTACATCGATCGCGCCCCCGACTGGCTTGAACCCAGGCAATCGCTCACCAACTCCCAGCGCTATTCGACCCCGGAGCTCAAGGAGCACGAAGAGCGGGTACTCACCTCCCGGGAACGTGCCGAGGAGCTGGAGCAGTCCCTCTACACAGCCCTGGTCGCCAGTCTCGGCCCCCACGTCGACGCTCTCCTCGCCTCCGCCGCCACCGTCGCCGAACTCGATATCGCCCTCTCCAACGCCGACCTCGCCACCCGGCAAAACTACGTGCGCCCCAAACTCGTGGACGACGGCGTCCTTGAAATCGAAGGTGGCCGGCATCCGGTCGTCGAGGCGACTCAGGCCGAACGTTTCGTTCCCAACGACTGCCTCCTCGGCGGCGACCACGGGCAGATAATGGTGCTCACCGGACCCAACATGGCCGGCAAATCCACCTTCCTGCGACAGATCGCGCTCATCTCTCTCCTCGCCCAGACCGGCAGCTTCGTGCCCGCCGCCAGCGCCCGTCTCCCAATCCTCGACCGCATATTCACGCGCGTCGGCGCTCGAGACGATCTCGCCGGCGGCAGAAGCACCTTCATGGTCGAGATGACCGAGGTCGCCGCCATCCTTTCCCGCGCCACCGCCAACAGCCTCATCGTGCTTGACGAAATCGGCCGCGGCACCAGCACCTACGACGGCCTCTCCATCGCCCAGGCCGTCATCGAATATCTCCACAATCACCCCCGCCTCCGCGCCAAGACCGTTTTCGCTACCCACTACCACGAACTCACTGCCCTCGCCGATCGCTACCCGCGGGTACGCAACTACAATGTCGCCATCTCCGAACAGAATGGCTCCATCGTGTTCCTCCGCACCGTCACCGCCGGCGATTCCGATCGTAGCTACGGCATCTACGTCGGCCGCCTGGCCGGACTGCCCGAGCCGGTCACGCGCCGGGCCGAGGAAATACTCGCCGGGCTCGAAGCCGAATCCGGCCGGCCCAATCGCGCCCAGATGTCCTTGCTACCCCCCGAGCGCCATCCCCTGCTCGACGAACTCGAGGACCTAGATCTGGAAGGCACCTCGCCCCTGGCCGCCTTGAACAAGCTCTACGAGTGGCGCCGGATGCTGAACGAATGACCTCCATCCAACTCCTGCCCGACGATGTCCGCGGCAAAATTGCCGCCGGTGAGGTCATCGAGCGACCCGCTTCCGTCGTAAAGGAACTCGTCGAGAACAGCCTGGACGCCGGCGCCACCGAGGTCCGCATCGAGATTCGCGCCGGCGGTCGCGACTTGATCCGCGTCCTGGACGACGGCGCCGGCATCTCCCCCGACCAGCTTCCCCTCGCGTTGTCCCCGCATGCAACCAGCAAGCTCCGCAGCGAAAATGATCTTCTCAACGTGCAAACCCTCGGCTTTCGCGGCGAGGCTCTCGCCAGCATCGCTGCCGTCGCCGAATTGTCCGTCGCCAGCTCCACCGGTGCCGGCGAACCCGGTCGTATCATCGTCATCCACGGCGACCGCACCCTGCGCGACGAGCCCCACGCCGGAGCCGTTGGCACCGCCGTGACCGTCTCCCGCCTGTTCGATAACTTCCCGGTCCGCCTTGAGTTCCTGAAATCCCCACGCACAGAGCTCTTCCGCGTGGTTAACGTCGCCCAGCACCTCGCTCTCGGACACCCTCACATCCGCTTCACCCTCACCTCCGACGACCGCGTTTCCTTCCAGACTTCCGGCTCCGGCAGCCTGCGGGACGCGATCGTGGGTGTCTATGACTCCCGGCTCCTGGACGACACCATCGAGCTGTCCCCAGGTGAGTTCCAGGGGCTCGAAGGTTTCATCGGGCAGCCGGGTCGGGACCGGCCCAACCGCCGCTACATCTCCTTCTTCGTAAATCGCCGCTGGATCACCAACCGGACATTGCTCGGGGCCTTGACCGAAGCCTGCCGCAGCATGATGCCTTCGGGACGACACCCGATCGCCATCCTGCACCTCACCGTCCCGCCCGATAGCGTCGACGTCAATGTCCACCCGACCAAGTCCGAAATCCGCTTCCGAGAGGACGGCCTTATCTTCGGCCGGGTCTCGAAGGCCATCCGCCGTACCCTGGTTGAAAAAGGCAACTTCGTCCCCATCGAAGTCGGCTCCTCGCCGGTCATCGACTCGTTTTTCATCCCGACCCGCCCTCCTGCTTCCGGCCAGCAGCACTCCTTTCCGCACATCGGCGGCGGACCTTCCCACACGCAATCCCCCGACCCGCTTGCATCCAACCCGATCGTCCCCGACGGCGGCCTACGTTCCCCCACCATCCGTCCCCTCGGCCAGATCAACTCAACCTATCTCGTTGCCACCGGACCCGAAGGCCTCTACCTGGTCGATCAGCACGCCGCCCACGAGCGCGTAAATTACGAACGGCTTCTGTCCCGCAACGGCGCCGTCGATACCCAGCAACTGCTCGCCCCCCAGACCGTCGATTTGCCCGGCGACGCCTCCGCTTGGGTGTCCGAAAATCTGACCACTCTGCGGGAACTGGGATTCACTGTCGAGCACTTCGGCGACAACACCTGGCTCGTCCGCGCCGTCCCGGCGGTCGGTTCCGATCGCGATCCGCACACGCTTTTCCTTGAAGTCGTCACCGAGATGCTCGATGTCGATGTAAGTCGAGCCGGCATCGCCGACCGTGCCCGCTGGTCCGTCGCTTGCCACAGCTCCATTCGCGGCGGCGATCGCCTCTCCATACCCGAGATGCAGGCTCTTATCGATCAACTCGCGAAATGCGACCTCAGCCTTACCTGCCCCCACGGCCGTCCCACCATCCTGCAATTCACCAGGGAGATGCTCGACCGCCAGTTCGGCCGGACCTAATCCCCGGCGGACTCTCGCAGTAACTCGGCCAGGTTGTGAGCCAGCATCGTGTTCGTCAGTGGCCCCACGCCGCCCGGGACCGGAGTTATCGCCGCGCATGACGGTAGCACCGAGTCGTATTCCACGTCGCCAATGACCTCGTCATCCACGTAATTCGTGCCCACGTCCACCACGACCACCGTCTTCCCGACATGCTGATAGCGCACGAACCCGGGCCGTCCAATCGCCACTACCAGAATCTCCGCCCGCCGCGTCTCATCCTCCAGATCCCGGGTGCGCGAATGCAACATCGACACCGTCGCATGCCGCTGCATCAGCAACATCGCTAGCGGTTTGCCCACCGTATTGCTCCGTCCCAGCACCACCGCCCGCTTTCCTTCGACCTCGATTTCGTAATGGTCCAGCAGCCGCATCACCGCCGCCGCCGTCGCCGGGGCAAACGTGCTCGTTGCCGTGAACAGCGCTCCCATCCGCGCCGGCGTTACGCAGTCCACGTCTTTCGTCGGCACCAGCATCGCCGCCACCAGCTCAGCCGGTATCTGCGACGGATAAGGCGTCTGCACGATCACCCCATGCACGTCGCCGTCTTCGTTGATACCAGCCAGTATTTCCGAGAATATTTCTGGTGTCACATCGGCTCCCAACTCCACGCTCTCCACCACTACCCCCACCCACTTGAACGTCCGCGCGATGCTGCGCGTATATGCCAGCGCCGCCGGGTCATCCCCCATCTGCACCACCCGCATCCCGATCGGCCCCGTCCGTTCCGACCGGGCAGCGAATTCGGCCTTCAGTCGCCCGCGCAACTCGCGCGCCGCCTCCCCTCCCTTGAGCATCACCGGCTCAGGCATATACAACTCTCTAGCCGGCTGTCGGGCTTAAAGATATCGATCCACCGTCGCGTCCGACCCGTCTAGCACCCGCGCCGCCGCATCCATTCGGGTCCTGGTCCGCCCCACGAAGTCAACATCGTTAATCATTGAAATATTTGAAGCCACGTTCAGCTGACAGATTCGCAGCGCTCCTCGAGCCAGCGAACCGCCTCCCGCCGCATCGCCAACCAGGTTTGGATTGCCAATTCGGCATGTCCTGTCCGCCAGGTCGATAAGTTCTACGCACAGCTCCGTCAGTTCCAGCGGGATCGCCGTCGCGTTTCGCGCCGCGTCCACCAGCGCCGCCCGCCTTGCCGTTTTTTCCTCCGGAGACTTGCGTGGCAGTTTCATCGCCGCGGTGAAACCCGCATATGCATCGGCGTCCGCGTCCGCCAGATCCAGCGCCCGCTCCGAGACAGCCTCGCACCGATCCACGAACACAATAAGTTCAGACTCGACCTCCACGTACTTCTTCTTGCCAATCGAATAGCCGCACGCCATCTTCACCATCGCTGCCGCCAGCGCCAATGCCACTCCCGCCGCCACGCCACCTCCAGGCGCTGGTTGATTCGACCCCAACGCCTCGACGAATTCGCCAATCCTGCTTTCGGCGATCTGCGTTATGTTTGCAACTCTCTCCGTACACGCACTGCCGTCCAGCGCAGCATAGGGGTGATTGTGGACACGACGCAATTCCAATCCGGCCGTCTCGCCATGGCCGTAGGTCCGCCCCCACTACTTGACATAAACCCCCCATATACCTTTCAGCGGATCATCGTTTCCTGCCTATCCAATCGTAATGTCACGGTCTGATACCCGCCCGCCCCTAGTCTGCATAGTGGGCCCCACCGGTGTCGGCAAATCCGCCGTCGCGATGCTCCTGGCCCTCCATTTCGACGGGGAGATCGTCTCCGCCGACTCCCGTCAGATTTACAGCGGCATGGATATCGGCACCGCCAAGGCCAGCACCCACGACCGTGCTCTCGTTCCCCATCACCTTCTCGACATCTGCGCGCCCGACAGCGAATGCTCCCTCCATCAATTCAGCGCCGACGCCGAGACCGCCATCTTCCACATCCAGTCCCGCGGGCGCCTCCCCCTCGTGGTCGGTGGCAGCGGGTACTACATATCCGCCCTGACCCGGGGCCTCCGCCCACCCACCGCCCCGCCCGATCCAAAAATTCGCGCCAAACTGAACCTCCTCTTTGAAGAGGACGGCGTGGAGGCCCTCGCCTCCCGGCTGCAAGAACTCGACCCCATCGCCTACGCCGGCCTCGATGTTCAAAACCCTCGGCGCCTCATCCGCGCCATCGAGGTCCATATGGCCACCGGCCAATCCATCCGCGAATTGGAATCTCTCCAGCCCGTCCCCTGGCGGCCGCTCGTGCTCGGATTGCGCATCGACCGCACCGTTCTCGCCGCCAACATCGCCGCTCGCACCCGGCGAATGTTCTCCTCCGGCCTAATGGACGAAATTCGTCACCTGCTCGCCGCCGGCTTCGGCTGGGGCTCCGCCCTGGGCCGGTCCATCGGCTATGTCGAAGGGCTCTCCTACCTCTTCGGCCGCCTGTCCCGGGACGAGGCTATCGAGGCCACCACCATCGCCACCCGGCAGTACGCCCGCCGCCAGATGACCTGGTTTCGCAATCGCGAAGCTGTCCAATGGTTCGACGTAGACGATAATCTCACTGACGAGCTCATTGAGGCCGTCGAGCGTTCCCTGGCCGCCGCCAGCTAGTTCGGGAGATACCGTGCAGTTCATAAAGGCGCATGGCGCCGGTAACGACTTCATCATCGTTGACGATCGGGCCGAGGCCGGTCGCGATTGGCCAGCGCTCGCCCGCCGGATGTGCGAACGTCACTTTGGCGTGGGCGCCGACGGCCTCATCCTCATACGTGACCTCGAAAGCCCCGGCTATCGGATGATCATGTACAACCCCGATGGAACCCGTGCTGAGATGTGCGGCAACGGCATCCGCTGCCTGGCCAGAATCCTTTTTGAACGCGGAGACATCGGCCGCGAGAAGGTCCGCATCGTCACCGACGGCGGCGACCGCTGGATCCAGATCGTTGACGATTCTCCCGACTCCTTCCTGGTCGCCGTCGGGATGGGCGTTCCAGAGTTCGCGCCGTCCCGCATCCCCGTTGATCTGCCCGGTGAAGCCGTGATCGACCACCATTTTGAGATCGACGGCACGGCCTTCGATCTCACCGCCGTGTCGATGGGCAACCCCCACGCCGTCGCCTTCGTGGACTCCGTGGAAGATGTGGACCTCCCCCGGATCGGCCCTCTTGTCGAGCACCATCCCGCCTTTCCCGAGCGCGTCAATTTCGAGATTTGCGAGATCCTCGCTCCCGACCGATTGCGAATGCGCGTGTGGGAGCGCGGCGCCGGCATCACCCTGGCCTGCGGCAGCGGGGCCGCCTCCACGGCCGCCGCCGCCGTAACGTCCGGCCGCGTCGCTCCCGGAACTCTGACCATGCTCGTCGATGGCGGTGAACTCTCCTTCGAGTGGGCCGGTGGCGCCGCTGAACTGGTGATGACCGGGCCCGCCGTAACCGTATACGATGGCGTCTGGCCCCTTTGACCGACTCCCTGCCGATCATCCACCCGTCCCCAACCGCCTCAATCCTTAAGGACCGGTAACCCCCGCACATGGATTTTCAACCCGCAGACCGCATCAAGCAGTTGCCGCCCTACCTCTTCATGCGGCTCAACGAAGTGCGCGACGCAAAGATCGCCGAGGGCGTCGACGTGATCAGCCTGGGCATCGGCGACCCTGACCTGCCAACCCCTCCAGCCATCGTCGAGCGCCTGGCCGAAGCCGGCCGCGACTCCTCCACCCATCGTTATTGTGACGATGGCCTGCCCGCCTTCCGGCAGGCGATCGTCGACTGGTACCGGAGTCGATTCGGCGTCGAACTCGATCCCGCCACCGAGATCGTCCCCCTCATCGGTTCCAAAGAGGGCATCGCCCACCTACCCGTCGCCTTAATCAATCCCGGCGACTACACCCTGGTCCCCGACCCCGGCTACCCCGTCTACGCCATCGGCACCGAACTCGTCGGCGGACAGGTTCACTATCTGCCTCTCACCCCTGAAAATTGCTGGCTTCCCGACCTGGACGCCATCCCGCAAGAAATTACCGCTAAGGCCAAACTGCTCTGGCTCTGCTACCCCAACAATCCCACCGCCGCCGTGGCTGACCTGGATTTCTTCTCCCGCGCCGTGGATTTCGGCCGCCGCCACGACATCATCGTCTGCCAGGACGCCGCCTACTCCGAAGTCACCTACGACGGCCACCGGCCCCCCAGCATTCTCGAGGTTCCCGGAGCGCTCGACTGCGTCGTCGAATTCCACTCCCTCTCCAAGACCTGTAACATGACCGGCTGGCGTATCGGTTGGGCCGCCGGCGCCCCGCCCGTCATCGAGGTCCTCACCCGCCTCAAGAGCAATATGGACTCCGGCATCTTCGCCGCCGTGCAGGAAGCTGGAATCGCCGCCCTGAACATGCCGCCCGCCTGGATCGACGAGCGCAACGCCATCTATCAGCGCCGTCGCGATCTCGTGATCGACACCTTGCGAGAGATGAATCTGGAGCCCGAAGTCCCGCCGGCCAGTCTCTACGTCTGGTCTCCCGTCCCCGCCGGTTACGACTCCTCCTCCTTCGCCGCCCGGGTCATCGAAGAGGCCGGTGTCATCGTCACCCCCGGGCTCGGTTTCGGACCGGGCGGTGACGGCTATTTCCGGATTTCCCTGACCATCAGCGACGAACGTCTCAAGGAGGCTTTGGAGAGACTTGCCGCCCTCAGCTTCTAACCCCGTGCCCGCCGCCGGCAGGGCGCCCATAGACTGGGTCCCGCCGGACGAGCGCGGCTTTCTGGTCGGCCTCGACTTTCGTGCGCCC
>CAUYYU010000089.1:0-7806 GCA_963577415.1 Chloroflexota bacterium | reverse complement strand
CTTTACCCCACCCCGCACCTCTTGCAAAAGGTCGGCGAATTCCTCGCCGCGGTGATTGATCATCTGCCCCGCCACCGCGGATCGAATATCGTCCGGCAGCGGGGTGGGGCCGGGAATGCGGAGGTTTTCTGGGGTCATCGCGGTTTGAGTCCTGACACTCTTATCACCGTCCGGCCAAGCAGCACCAAGGCTATTGCAACACCGTCGCGGCCACAAGATGCTCGGGCATTAGTGGGCGTTCCCACCCGGTTCGCCGGTATCGCTTGGTAAAATCTCCGCTTGCCCCGGGCATGCCCGGTACCAGGCCTCGTGCCCTGTGAGCCACCGACCGCCCAGACCATCGTCAAGGGACAATCACTTGTCATCGAGAATTCAGGCCCTCTCGGCCGTCACCCTGGTCGCAATATTCGCGGTGGCCGCCGCCTGCGCTCCTGGCTCATCGCCAGAGGCGAGTAACGCATCTGTGGCGTCGGCGACCACCCCGCCGGAGGCCCGGGAAGCGCCTGTGGTGACCAGCAACGCACCACTCATCGAGCAGGCCATACAGCTTGAGTTCGAGCCCGATCGCCCTCTCACAATTCCCGAACTGGTCCGCCGTATCTCGCCCGCCGTCGTCCACATCTCGACCGAAGAGATCACCGTGAACGCCGGCGGCCGGCCGGTGCCCGCCGGCGGAGTGGGGACCGGATTCATCATCGACGCCAGCGGCCTGGTCGTCACGAATGAGCATGTGATCAGCGGCGCAAGCTCCATCCGGGTGACCCTCACCGACGGTCGCGACACCGAGGCCGAGCTGATCGGCAGCGACCCGCTGGCCGACCTGTCCGTGTTGAAGATAGATCTCGCCGATCTCACGGTCGCCCCCCTAGGGCGGTCCGCCGACCTGCAGGTGGGCGAGACCGTCGTGGCGATCGGCCACGCGCTGGACCTTCCCGGCGGCCCCACCGTGACCGTCGGCGTCGTCAGCGCTCTGGGCCGGACTCTCACCAACGTCGGCCCCGGCGGAGCCACCCTGAGCGATCTCATCCAGACCGACGCCTCCATCAACCCGGGCAACAGCGGAGGACCCGTCCTCAACACCCTGGGCCAGGTGGTCGGCATCAACTCCGCCGGCATCCAGGGGACCGAGAACCTCGGCTTCGCCATCAGCATCGACGGCGCCCGGGAGATCATCGACGAACTGATCGCCAACGGCCGCGTCGAACGCGGATTCCTGGGCATCGTCAGCGCCACCGTGACCCGCAGCATCGCCCGCCGCTTCAAGCTTCCGGCCAGCGCCGGCGTATTCATCGATCAAATCTCCCCCGGAAGCGCCGCCGCGACCGCCGGACTCCGCCCCGGCGACATAATCATCGGGCTGGCCGGCGACTCGATCGACGACCAGGGCGACCTGAGTCGGGTCCTCGCCCGCAATAAACCGGGGGCCGCGGTGGAAGTAATATACGTCCGCGGGGAGGAGGCCGGGCCTCAGACGACCACGGTGGTTCTCGGCACCCGACCCGTCTAACACCAGCGCTCGCCCCCGGGGAGGCACCATGGACACAGGCCGGTTTGCGGCTTTCTACAAATCCCTGCGCGCCAACGTCGAGCGGGTCATCATCGGCAAGTCGGCCGAGCTTGAAAAAGTCGTGGTGGCCCTCCTTTGCCGGGGGCACGTCCTGCTGGAGGACGTGCCCGGCACCGGCAAGACCATGCTGGCCCGGGCCATCGCCGTCTCGCTGGGCGGCACCTTCAAGCGCATTCAGTTCACCCCCGACCTCCTGCCCAACGACGTCACCGGCGTATCGATCTTCAACCCGCAGACCACGGACTTTGAGTTTCGCTCCGGCCCCGTATTCGTAAACGTCCTGCTGGCCGACGAGATCAATCGCGCCACGCCGCGCACCCAGTCGGCCATGCTGGAATGCATGGGCGAGCAGCAAATCTCGCTCGACGGCCAGACGTATCCGCTGCCGGACCCGTTTCTCGTGCTGGCCACCCAGAACCCGGTTGAATACGAGGGTACCTTTCCGCTGCCCGAGGCACAGCTCGACCGCTTCTTCCTGCGTCTCCAGCTCGGCTATCCCACCCATGACGAAGAGCGCCGCGTGCTCTACGACCAGCGCGAAGGCCACCCCATAGACGATCTCAACGCGGTTCTGGAAATCGACGGGCTTCTCGATCTGCAACGTGAGGTCGGCCAGATGCACGTGGAGGAGTCCGTGGCCGACTACGTCCTCTCGTTGGTGCGGGCCCTGCGGGACCATCCCAATGTGGCCATCGGCGCCAGCACCCGGGGCGCGCTCGCCCTTTTCAAGGCCGGGCAGGCCATCTCCGCCCTCCGCGGGCGGGACTATGTGATCCCCGACGACATCAAGGAAATGGCGGCTTACGTCCTGCCCCACCGCATCATGATCCAGCCCGACAGCGTGATCCGCGGGGTGACCGCGACGAGCGTGGTCAATTCGATCCTTAGCAGCGAGGACGTGCCGCTGGCGCCAGGACCCTCCGGCTCTTCTATCGGGCGCTGACGCGGGTGGCTGGTGTGGTGGCGACCTTTGATGAAGCAGGCAATACCCGTGGTTGCCTCGTAACCCCCGATAAAGCGGGCAATACCCATGGCTAGCCTGTTCGTGGTCGGCGGACTGCTCCTGGTGGCCGCCTTTCTCACCGGCATCGGCGTGTTCTACCTGCTTTTCTACCTGGTCCTGGGAATCCATTTTCTGGGCTGGTTCTGGATTCGCACTATTCGCCGCGGCTTATCGGTCGAACGCACCCTTCTGGACCGGGTATTCATCGGCGAGACGATTCCGGTCACCGTGACCGTTCACAACCGGTCGCTGCTGCCGGTGCCATGGATCAGCCTCTGGGAATCGCTCCCCCGCGAACTCTCCAGCCAGGGCGTGCTCAAGCGGGTCACTGCGCTGGCGCCGCGATCCGAAACCACCGTGGAATACGAACTCACGGCCCGCCGTCGCGGGTACTACCCGGTGGGTCCGCTGGACCTGCAGTACGGGGACGTCTTCGGCTTTCGCCAGGAGGAGCGCTGGCACGAAGAGCCGACCATGGTCATCGTTTACCCGACCGTCGTTCCCATCTCCCGCCTGGCACTACCGTCAACGACCCCGTTGGGCACCGAGAAATCCACTCGAATCCTTTACCAGGATCCTTCCCGGGTGATCGGCGCCCGGGAGTATCAACCCTCCGACAGCCCCCGCATGATCAACTGGAAGGTCTCCGCAGCGCGGGGAGAGTTGTTCGTCAGGCAGGTCGAGCCGGCGGTGAGCCACGAGGTTTTGATCCTGCTCGATCTCAGTCCGGCCGGCTACTCCCAGCGATGGATCAATTACTCGAGTGAATTGTCGGTCACCGTCGCGGCGTCATTCGCCGCCCACCTGATCGAAAAACGCCAGTCCGTCGGCCTCGCCGTTAACGGTATCGATCTGGTGGCCACGGGCGGGCAGATGCTGTCCCCAGCGCTGGTCGACGTGTTTCGGGCCGAGCGCTCACCCTTTGCGGCCGTGGGAAAGGGCAGGCGGCACCTGATGTTTATTCTGGAACTGCTGGCGCGGGTCGGCCTGTTGACCGGGGCCGACATGCAACGTCTGCTGCGCCACGAGGCCTCCCGCTTGCCCTGGGGATCGACCCTGGTGGTGATCACCGGCAAGTCCGACTCCACCCTCTTGGCCACCCTGCAGGGCCGCCGGCGGGCGGGGCACAACGTGCTGGCCGTTTTCACCGATACCGACGAGTCCCGCGATTCGGTCGCCGCCGCCCGCGCCGCCGGAATCGCCGCCCGCTCGATCACCGACAGAGAGCAAATAGATGTCGCGCCCGGTATCGCCGCGGTCTCGTAGCCGGTTAACCCTCTTCCTGATCGTTACCTTCGGCTACGCCCTGGTCGCGCTCGGCGTGGTTTTTCTGAGCCACCAGTTCGGCCTTCCCGCCATGCGCTCGGCGGCCAGCTTCGCCGCCCTGGTCTCCAGCTTCGCCATCCGCACCTACCTGGGCTGCGTGCGGCCAAAGCGGATTTCCTGGCGAGACTGGTTCGTATTCGCTCTTCCCGCCATTCTGATCGTGCGACTTGCCGGCATCGTAGACGAGGGTATCGCCGAGGAGTACGGGGACTGGTATTCCTCCCTCTTCGTGATCCTGCTGGACATGCCAACCTTCATCCTTCTCCTGCTCATGATCGGCACCTGGATGATCGCCGCCCTGGTCGCGGAGCAGGTGGACGCCCTTCATCCCCAGTCAATCGACGCCCGAGCCTCGGCTCAACCCGATCTCGATGGCGACGCCAACCACGGCTTGGAACGCCAAAATCAAACCCTGGCCATGATGTGGCTGAACCGCGTCGGCTCGGGCGGAGCCGGCATTCTCATCGTCTTTTCCGGCATCCTCGTCGCCGCACCGCCCTACGCTGGAGTACCGGCTGCAATCCCGGCCGGTATCGTGCTGGTAGCGCTTTTGTTCTATTTTGTAACAATTTTGTTACTGCATAGTTACGCCAGCTTCGTCCGCCGCCAGACCAACTGGGATTTAGACCACTCCCACCAATCGCCCGGTATCGCCTCCAACTGGCTGCGTTCCACGACTCTGATCCTCGGAGCGGGCCTCCTGCTCGTCGTCTTTCTCCCCCGATTTCCCGCGCCCGACCTGAGCGCCGGACTCCGGCCCTTCATCACCATCGGCCAGTTCGTGCTCGGGCTGCTTGTGTTGCCGTTTGTCGCGATTTCCTACATATTGAGTCTCTTCTTTTCATTGTTCGGTGGGAGCGGCGAAGGGCGCGAAAATCCCATCGCACCCAGGCAGTCCGCACCCCTTACCTCGGGAAGCGAGAGCGACTTACTGCCCTTCCTCCAGTCGGCCGTCCCCTGGCTTGTGCTGGCGCTTATGGCCTATTTAATCTTTCGCCGCCTGCGCAACCGGCGGGCGCCGGTCCCGGTGCTGGAACCGCTCCTGGTGGCGCTGGCGGCTCTATTTCGCCTGCCGGGGCTGCTGTTCGCCGCGCTCCGTAGCTTCCTCAGTCTGGCCGGAGAGGCCGTGGTGGAGGCCGCCGGCGCCACCCGCGCCGGGTTAAACCGATTGGGCCGGCCGCTCCTGGCCCGCGGGAAAGTCGTCGAGCCCGAACCGCTCACCAACCGAGAACGGGTATGGCGGAGCTATCGCGCAGTGCTTGAGGCTGCCGCCGCGGCCGGCCATGAGCGCCATCCCGATCAGACCGCCGACGAGTTCCGCCGGATTCTTGAACCTCATCTCGAGGAAACCCGCCTGAGCCTCCGGGCCGTCACCGGCATATTCGTGCGGTCGCGTTACTCGAACGCCGCTGTCGGCGACGACGGCGTGCAACGCGCCCGCGAGAGCGGCGACCGGGTCGTGCAATCTCTGCAACAATCGGAACATGCAGGATCTGTTTGACCACGGTGCGGCCGGGGATCGCCATGCCGCCGCCCCGCTCGCCGCCCGGATGCGGCCGCTGTCGCTGGACCAGTTTCTCGGCCAGGAGCACATCGTTGGCGAGAAAGCCCCGCTAGGCGCCGCGCTGCGGCACGACCGTCTCTGGTCGGTGATCCTCTGGGGGCCTCCCGGCACCGGCAAGACCACCCTCGCCACCATCGCCGCCACCATGACGGCGAGCCATTTCATCGCCATTAGCGCCGTAACCGCCGGCGTGAAAGACATTCGCCAGGCCGTCGCCGCCGCGCGCGAAGAACAACGCCTCTACCAGCGCCGGACCCTGCTGTTCGTCGACGAGGTGCATCGCTTCAACAAGGCGCAGCAGGACGCCCTCCTGCCGCACGTCGAAGACGGCACCGTAATTCTCTGGGGAGCGACGACGGAGAATCCCTACTTCGACGTAATCGCACCGCTATTGAGTCGGGTGCGGGTCCTACAACTGCAGCCCCTGGGCGCCGACGAGCTACGACTGATACTGGGTAACGCCCTCACCGACGCTACCGACGGCCTGGGCGGCCTGGGGCTGACCCTGGCGGATGAAGCCTTCGACTTCATCGTCGAGCGCTGCAACGGCGACTCCCGCGTGGCGTTGAACTGGCTGGAGGCGGCCGCGGAACTGGCTCAGATCGAGGAATTCAGCGAGATCGCGGTCGAGACCATCGAGCGGGCGATGCTTCAACGCCAGGTCCAGTACGACCGCTCCGCCGACCACCATTACGACACGATTTCGGCCTTCATCAAGAGCATCCGCGGTTCCGACCCGGACGGGGCGATCTTCTGGCTGGCCAAGATGGTGGAGGCCGGCGAGGCCCCCGAGTTCATCGCCCGCCGGCTGCTGATATCCGCCTCCGAAGACGTGGGCAACGCCGACCCGCACGCACTGCCGCTGGCGCTGGCGGCGTACCAGGCAGTGGAGCGCTTGGGCCTGCCGGAGGCGACCTACCCGCTGGCCCAGGCCACCCTGTACCTGGCCAGCGCGCCCAAGAGCAATTCCGCCGGGACCGCCCTGTCCGCCGCCCGCCAGGCAATCAAGGACGGCGCCGACGTCACCGTGCCCCTCCAACTGCGCAACGAGGCGTTCTCGGCCGCCGCCGAGCTGGGCCACGGCCGCGGCTACAAATATGCCCACGACTTCCCGGGCCATTTCGTGAAGCAGGAACACCTGCCGGAATCGGAGCGCGAGCGTCGCTTCTATCGTCCGTCGCGCACAGGAGCGGAAGTGGATGCCGCCCGGCGCCTGCGGGAGTGGTGGGGCGAGCGTTACCGCGATCCGCCCGCCTACCCGGAAACCGGCGACCCGCTCTCCTGATCGATCGGTCCAAACGACCGCGGCCCATCGGACCTTTCAGCGCGGCGGCCTGGCCCTCGTTCGCGCCACCGGAGTCTTGCCAAAATACCGCTTCAGAATCGGCTTGAAGGCAGCCTGCTGGACGTGATTCATGAAGAGATTGACCTTGATGGGCCGGTCGCCTTTGCCTTCGAACCGAATCCTCCCTGGCCCCAGTCCGTACCGGGCGAATTCGTCCCACCGATAGAGCCGCCCGTTCTCAAGCGCGAAGCCCTCCGTGGTGAAGACATACCTCGTCGGAATCACTATCGCCACCACAATGCCCACGAGAATAAACATCTCTCCCAGGCCGTCTTCGGTCAGGCGTAGATTGGCAAGCGTTTCAGAGCCGATAATACGTCCGACGAGGAACAGGTTGCTGATGCCCAGCGCAATCATCACGTACTTGCTGTGAACCAGCAGCTTTTGCATGTAAGTAAGCCGCGTATCGTGTACCTGTTGGCCTGGAGGGCGGCGATTGAAGGGCGCCCATACCCGATTGAACATCATCGCCACGGCAAACATTGCCATGACCATCAAGATGAGCGAAGGAATTCTCTCGCTCGGCATACTCGACCTTTCGTGATCCGCAAGGCGTTCCGCAGCCACCCACGCAACGCGGTACAGTAGAATCCGAATAGAGAATAACCCGAGCAGCCCTCGGATCGCAGTCGGTAGGAGCGCCGCATGTCGGGACACTCTAAATGGTCCACGATCAAGCGGGCCAAAGCCGCCACCGACGCCAAACGCGGCCAGTTGTTTTCCAAGCTGGGTGGCGAGATTGCCGTCGCCGCGCGGATGGGGGGAGCCGACCTCGAAATCAACTACCGGCTCAAGATGAGCGTACAGCGCGCCCGCGCCGCCAACATGCCCGCCGCCAACATCGAGAGGGCCATCCAGCGAGGCGCCGGCGGCACAAACGAAACCGATCTCTTCGAACTCACCTACGAGGGTTACGGACCCGGTGGAGTAGCGATTTTCATTGATGTGATCACCGACAACCGCAACCGTTCCGTAGCCCAGGTCCGCAACGTGCTGGATAC
>CAUYYU010000088.1:0-7933 GCA_963577415.1 Chloroflexota bacterium | reverse complement strand
CTCCGACCGCAGCGGCGGTCTCGCCGCCAGCACCAACGGATCACCCCTACAGGCCAGCACCGGGTCGTCCAGGGACGGCGCCCGCAACATGCTCACCGTATACGTGTTCTGCTGCAGCACGTACAGTCGGCCGCCCGGCCCCAGCGCCAGATACAGCGGGGGACCCAGACCCGCGATCATCGCCGGCGCGCCTCCGCTGGACCGTCCCGTGCCCAATCCCGCCACCGTTAGTATCCGGCCGCTCGCGTCGATCCGACGGATCGCCCGATTCTTCCAGTCGGCGATGTAAAGATTTCCCTCCCCGTCCACCGCCAGCGCCCGGGGAGAGTTGATCTGCGCCGCCGGACCCAGCCCCCCATCGCCGGAAAACCCGGGCGTCCCCGTTCCCGCCACCACCGACACCGAGCCATCCAGGTTCAACCGCAGCACCCGATGACCGTCGAACTCGGCCACATATATCGTCCCATCCGGCGCCACGGCCACATCCGTCGGCCCTTGCAACCGCCCACTCGTCGCGGCCCCTCCCTCAACCACCGGAGTCACCGCGTCGCTACCGGCCACCGTGGTGATCACCCCACCCCGGCTGATTCGCCGGACCCGATGATTGCCACGGTCGGCGAAGTACAGGTTCCCCCCCGCGTCCAGCGCCATCCCGGCGTTGCCGTTCAACATCGAAAGCGCCGCCTGCTCACCGTCCCCATCGAACCCGGCCTCGCCCGAACCGGCCACCGTCGTGATCGTCCCATCCGCGTCGATTCGCCTGATCCGGTTGATCGTGCTCACAAACACCGCCCCCGACCCATCCACCAGGAGCCACGACGGATCCAACAACCTTGCGTCCATCGCCGGCCCGCCATCGCCATCGTCACCCCGCTCTCCCGACCCAGCCTGCAATGCCACCACCCCATCCGCCGTAACCCGACGGACCGTCGCCGCCGAATGGTCGGCCAGATACAAAGTCCCGTCACCGTCGACCGCTATCCCGCTCGGTCCCGTGAGCCGTTGCGGGCTGCTGCCACCACCGCCGTCCGCCACGATGTCACCGCGCACCCCGTCCCCAAACGCGTCCAGCACCACCGGACGCTCGTGCAGAGGCTCGTACCAGGCCACCGGCTCCGGCGGAGTCCAGCGGGGTATGGCCGTCGGCGTTAACGCCGGCCCGCCGGCATCCGCCGACGGAATCTCCGCTTGGCCCGCCAGCGAACACGACACCGTCACCAGCAGAAATGCCAGCGCCAGCGGCCATCGCAAAAGCCGGCCGCCTATGCGGGTGATGCTGCCGCCAATAGCGTCATGAACACCGCCAAAAAAAGTGTCGAAGACGCCCTCAGTACGCCCTCCCGCGGACGACTTCGACGATGGTGCGAAGCAGAATTCTCAAATCCAATCCCAGCGACCAATTTTCCACATAGTACAGATCGTAGAGCGTCCGCTCGCTTATCGACACATCCCCCCGCAGCCCGTTCACCTGCGCCCAACCCGACATCCCCGCCTTCTCCCGGTAGCGGTCCAGAAAACCCGGATACTCCTTGCCGAATCTCTCTACGTATTCCGGTCGCTCCGGCCGGGGCCCCACCAGGCTCATCTCGCCCTTCAGCACATTCATCAGCTGCGGCAACTCATCTATTGAAAACCGTCGCAGGAACCTGCCGATCCGCGTTACCCGCAGATCGTCCTTCCGCGTCCATTTTTGTCCCTCCGCCTCCGCGTTCGCCCGCATCGACCGAAATTTGACCATCGGAAACCGGCGTCCGTCATGTCCCATTCGCTCTTGCACGTAGAAAATCTGACCCCGGCTATCGATCCAGACCGCGATCGCCACCAGCAACAACGGACCCGAAAGAATCACCAGCAGCGCCGTCGAAAGGACCAAATCCACGAGCCGCTTGGCCAGCCGGCTCACCCCTTTCAGACGCACGTCGTTTATCGCCATCAGCGGCAGCCCGGCGAGCTGTTCCTCACCGACCATCGACACCATCAGTTGAAAGTGATCCGGCAGCATCCAGACCGTCACCCGCTCCGTCCCACACACCGCCGCGATCTCCATCATCGCCTCCGAATCGGCCCGCGGCATGGCGATCACCACCTTGTCGATCGCGTGCTCGATCAGAACCCCTCGCAGGATTTGCAGCGGCCCCAGGATCGGAACCGGAATCTCCACCTCCTCATCACTCTCGTCCTGTAAGCGACCGATCACCCGATACCTCGGACCCGGATAGTTGGTCAGCAACTCGTAGACCGCCATCGCCTCTCCACCGCCGCCGACCAGCAACACTCGCTCCGCTCCTATGCCAAAGTGCGCCAGCACTCGCACCGTCCGCCCCAGCAGCGTGCGGGCGACCACCGCAAACCCGATGACCAGGACCCAGAAAAACACCAGCAGGACCCGGGCGAAGTCCAGTCTTCCCGTAGACAGGAAATACGTGACCGCGATCGTTATCAGCAGGGCCAGGGTCGATACGGACGTGAGCCGGAAAACCCGCACCACGATCGACATCCGCGATGGGTCCCGATACAGCCCCATCGGCAGCCCCACCATCAGGAAACCCAGCAGGTAAAACCCGAACGCAGGGTAAAAGAAATCCACCTGCCGGTACGGCGTATCCGGCCCGAGGCCCAATTTGAAATGTAAGACGAACGCCACCACCGCCGCCGCGACTATCACCGCCGCATCGGCCAGAGGGTAAACAATCCCGAGAACCGTTTCGACCTGTAGCCGGCGGCCCGATCCCGACGTGGACCCAAACCAGCTTCCCAGGTTCGCGAACAATCCCATTCGCACCTTGATCCGCTATCGCCCGCGTTTTATTGCGCCACGCCGGCGCCGGACGGATCGCTCCCCCGGCGAAGCAATTCATACAGCACCGCCCCGGCGCCCAGCCCGAATATACCAGCCATCACCAGCGCGTTCAGCGCCGCCGGACGCCCCGCCGCCTCGTGCTTGCGGTAAAACAAAGCCATCGCCCGATAGAACTCCACCCGGGTTCGCAGTGGCCGTTGCGCGCTCGACGAACGCTTCGCGTGCAACACCGTCACCGCCGGCTGATATACAACCTTCCAGCCTGCCTCTTTCGCCCCGTACGCAAGATCCAGGTCTTCCCCGTACATCCAGAACCGTCGATCGAATCCCCCCAGATTCCGGAACAGTTCGTCCCTGATCAACATGAACGCGCCCGACACCGCGTCAATCTCCGCTCGCTCGTCGGGATTCTGGTACCCCAGGTTGTAGCCGCCAGAAAATCGCCGTCCCGGGAACACGCGTCCCAGCCAGGCGAATCGCGCAAACGCGCTCCACGGCGTCGGGAACCCCCGTCGGGCCGCCGGGTCCAGCTCTCCGTTCATACGAATCAGCTTCGGCCCCACGATCCCGATCTCCGGATTTCCGTCAAGTTCCGCCACCAGCAGCCGCAGCCCGTCCGGCGGCAGCAAGGTGTCCGGATTCAAAATCAAGAAGTGCCGTCCGGCCGCTCCTTCCAGCGCCAGATTGCACCCGGCCCCAAACCCCAGCGACGCCGAACCGCGCAACCGGCGCACCTCCGACCGCGTTCCCAGATATCGCCACGTCAGCATGTCCGGGCTGTTGTCCACCACCGTGATCTCCGCCGACAGCCCGCCCAGCGCCGCCTCCAGGCTCTTCAGGCAACGATCCAGCTCGTCCCGCACGCGATAAGCCACCACCGCGATAGAAACGTCAATCCCGCCACCCGCGCTCATCGCCCGCCTCCCCGACGCATCCACCCGTACACGTACCCACTCAGCTTGGCCACGTCTCCCACCAGCCGGATCACCGCCAGCCAGCCCAGCCCCCGCGCCCGGCGCCTCACCCCCCACCCCGGCGTCGTCGCCAGCAGCCGCAGCCACGGTCGGCGCAAAGAGGCCAAACCCAACAATCCGCACACTAATACCGTCCCCAGTCGCCAGCTCGATCCCAGCAACGCATTTCCCACCACCACCACCAGCACCGCATACGCCCCCGCCCGCAACCCATGCCGCCCCGTCCACATCCCCGCCTCCCCGTCACCCCGAGCGTAATTGAAATACTGGCAAAAGAAGGCGCCCAGATCCGGTCGGGGTCGAAAGCCGACATTCGCCGCCGGCACGTGAACTATTCCCACGCCGTCCCGCCGCCATTCAAGATACAGATTCATGTCTTCCCCGTAGTCCAGCCACTCCGGGTATTGATACCTTGCAAACAGCTCCGCCCGGAACCCGGCGCACCCACCGCTGACCGGATATGTCGCCGGATCGATCTCCGCTTTCAGTGGCCGGGTCACCGCCGCCAGCGCGAATTCAAAGTCGTTCTCCGGCTCCGACAGGACGTAGCCGAAAGCGACATCAACCCCATCTTCCCGCACCGCCGCGCTCAAGCCTTCCACCCACCCTGGCGGCAGCCGCAGTCCCGCGTCCGCCACCAGCACCACCTCCCCCCGGGCCTCCGCGATCGCCCGATTCCGGCCGGCCGCGATATTCGCTCCCGGCATCGAAATCACCCGCACGTCCTCGAAATCGTCCAACACCTCCCGCAGCCACTCCACCGTCCCGTCCGTCGAACCGCCATCCGTCACCACGATCTCGTCCGGCTTCACCGTCTGCGCCCGCAGATCGGCCGCCAGCCGATCCAGCACGTGCGCCTCATTCTTGACCGTCATGCACAGCGACACCCCGATCTCAGGCATCTGCCAGCTCCGATCTCGCCACCCGAATCACGTCCAAATACCGATCGCCTACCTTCCCCGCGCTGAAATTTTTTCTGGCGAATTCGCGCGCTCGCTCTCCCATCCCAACCGCGAGCTCGTCGTCCTGCAACACTTTCACCACCGCCTCGGCGAATGCGCCCGCATCCTCGGCGATCATGATCGCATCCTCATTCAGTCCGGTGATCCCCTCCGCCCCCACCGGAGTCGTCACCATCGCCCTCCCCGCCGCCATTCCCTCCAGCACCTTCAGCTTGATCCCCCCGCCCGACAGCATCGGCGCCACCACCACCCGCGCCGCCGCCAGGTGCGGACAGAGATCATCCACGTAGCCCATGAAGTCCACCCCGGACCCGTCCGTCAATCCCGGTCGCGGACCGGCTCCCACAATCACGAACCGCACCTCCTCCACCTGCGACCGCACTCCCGGCGCCACCCGTTCCAGCAGCCACGCAACCGCCTCCCTGTTCGGCCGGTAATTCAAGTCCCCTACAAACAGCACCACCGGCTCCCTCGGCGGCGCCGGCACTTTCGCCAGCGCCTCCACGTCCACTCCGCTCGCCACCACCCGCAGCGTCGTTCCCGGCGCCAGCCCGAGCAGCGATTCCCGGTCCGCCTCCGCCGGGCAGATCACCAGATCGCACTCCGGCAGCAGGCAGCGCTCATATCGTTTCAACAGCGCCATCTGCGCTAACGAATACTCCCGCCGCAACGGCGTCACCGATCCACTCGCCGCCCGTGCCAGTCGCTCATGCACCACGTATTCCGCGTTCAGTTCATCCAGCACCAGCGCCGGCCGCGACCCCACCCCACCTACCGTATCTAGGAACGGCCGCACCAGGTACGCCAGTTGCAACCCAGCCAGATGAACCACATCGAACCGCTCCCGCACCAGCTTCCGGTGCAGCCCTGTCGCCAGCTGCGTCGTCCGCGATCGGAACGCGATATCCGGCTCCAGATTCAACAGACTTTGCAGCAACCTCACCGGCATCCGCATCGGCGAAATCCTCACCGTCTCCGACGACCTAAACCTCCCGGACGGGCCCCGTTTCCCCGGTCTTTGCCCCGCCGTCAGCAGGTGACTCTCCCCCGCCCCCGCAACCACCTCCACGAACGGCCGCAGCCGCAGATTCGCGCCGCCGTCCCGCTCGTACGGATTTTCCGGCGCTACAAAAAGGACCTTCATCCCGCCACCTGTCGATATATCTCCAGCGTCTTCCGGGCAACCATCCGCCATTCGTACGAACGCGCTAGTTCCCGTCCTCGTTGCTCGTTCATCCTCCGCGATCCCGCATCGCGCACGCCCCGTTCCAGACCGGCGCGAATTGACTCCACCTCCGTCGGTTCCACCGTTATCGCCGCTCCCACCGCCAAATCCACCAGCGGCCGCCGATCCGAAATCACCACCGCCGTCCCGCACGCCATTGCCTCCAGCACCGGCAGACCAAAGCCTTCATAAAGCGACGGCATCGCCAGCGCTACCGCCGCCGAGATCAGCGCCGGTAAATCCTCGTCCCGCACCGGACCCAGCAGCCTGACCCGCTCCTCCACCTCACAATCCGCGATCGCCTGTCGAACCGCCTTCGTCGCGTCGCCCGGCCCACCCGCCAGCACCAGCTCCACTCCCCTCAATTCCCGGCTCCCCGCGAACGCCTCCACCAACCGCACCAGATTCTTCCTCGACCCGACCGTGCCCACAAACAGCACATACGGCCGCTCCAGCCCATACCGCCCCCTGACTTGAGCCACATCGCCCTCGCTGGCCGGGACGAACCGCGCTTCCACACCGTTCGGTACGGTAAAAACCTTCTCCGGCCTCACGTCCGTCGCGGCCAGCAGTTCATCCCGCGTGAACTCCGAAACGCAGATTACCGCCTCCGCCCGCCGTACCGAGTCCCGGCAGCGTTCGTAATACGCCAGGCTCGCCGCCGAATGCGTTTCCGGCATCCGCCAGAACGACACGTCATGCACCGTCACCACGCTTCGACCCGGCCCCCACCGGGGCACTACGTGGTCTGGATAATGCATCAGATCCAGCCCCAGCGCCGCCGTCTGCAATCCGAACAGCCAGTCCAACCGCGTGCTCCGCACCGGCCCGATTACTAGCCACGTCCCGATTGGCCACCCGCCATCGCGAAAATCCACAATTGGGCTAAAACTGTCCGCCGCGCATTCCTGCGCCATCGCCGCCGCCAGGCAGTGGATGTAGCGTCCGATGCCCCCGCGGTCATAGAAGGCCAGCCGGGCGTCAAGTCCGAATCGCACCCTGGTCCCTCCGCGCGGCCCCCACCGCTAGCCCCAGCAGCGACCATTGCAGCATCACCATGTGCGGCACGCTGGCAAAGTGGTGATCCACCAGCCCCGCCACCAGCGCCACCACCGCCGCCGTCGCGAACACCGGAGCCAGCGACGAAGCCACCCGGCTTCTCAAACCGACTACACACGCGCCGATCGCCGCCACCACCGACAGAACCGTTCCCGGCAGGCCGATGTGCTCCGCCACCCACAGGAACGTGTTCGACACCCCCACGAAATACGCCGCCGGCGGCTGCGCCGGGAACCCCACCCCGAACACCGGGGCGCTTGCGATCACCCGGCCCGCCTCCGCGAATTCGTCCAGCCGCAGCGCCGCCGATTCGTCCCTGACCAGCAGCCCCGACCGAAAATGCGCCACCGACTCAAACGGCGCCAGCACCACAACCGCCGCCAGCGCCACCATCGCCGTCACCACCAGCCCGTGATTCCGCCGCCACACAAAAATCAGAATCCCAAGTCCGGCCGCCATCCAGGCGCCTCGCGAGAGTGACAGCGCCAGCCCTGGAAGCGTTATCCCCGCCACCGCCAGCCACAGCCAGCGCGATCTGTCCGAGGCGATAATCGATAAACCCACCGCCAGCACCAGCGATACCGCCAGCGACGCCCCCAGAATATTCGGGTCCACCAGCGTCCCTACCGCTCGCAGCGTCTCCTGATCCGGCAGATAGCGCAGCGCCGTGCCCGCCTCCGGATAGCCCGCTGCTTCCAGCGCTTCATAAAATGGCAGCGCCCCGGTCCCGGCCCGGAACACCATCGCCGCCAGCAGCGATTGCAGCGCCCCGAGAGCGGCCACCGCCGCCGCCGTGCGACGGGCGAGGCGCCAATCCGCCCCGATCCCGACCGCCAGAAATCCCGCCGCCACCGCCAGCATCAATTTCAGCACGTACTGGATTTCCTCCACACCCTGCCCCATCCTCCCGCCG
>CAUYYU010000087.1:0-7946 GCA_963577415.1 Chloroflexota bacterium | reverse complement strand
GAATCGACTGGACCGGATCCGCTGCGCCCACGCCTCAGCGCGTGGAGTCCGAGCCCACCGATCGCACCGGCAGCGCCGAGGAGGAAAACCATGCCGGTTCGCCCGCCGGGAACGGAGTCGCCGACGGCTAACAGAACGCCGGTCCGCCGCAACTCACGGAAGGGGCGCAGGACCAGGTCGGTGTGCTCCGCGCCAGGGATGCCATTAGCGAGAATTGAGCCTGGAAGCGTGTCCGCCGTGGTGGCGTCCGCTACGAGCCTTCCGCTGGAAATCTCCGCCACGACGACCTGCACCTCGTACTCGCTGCCGGCGGATTCGGCGAGCGGTGAAAACGACCAGCTCACCGGATGCGAGGATTCGGGCAGGCCCGGTATTGGGACCTGGCCTTCGCGGACCAGATCGTCCCCCTGGAAAAGCCGAAAATTCAGTTTGGCTACCACCGGCGCTCTATCTCCTCCCCGAGCACGGACACGCACGACCACTCGCGACAGGTACGAGATTTCGCTGGTAAAACTCTGGCCAAAGGACTCGCCGGCTGCGAACGGTCCGATCGTTATGCGGCTGACGGGATCAGCGCCGGAAGCCGGTTGCTGCCAGGTCGTAAAGCCAAAAATGAGTGACGCGAGAATAACCAGCGCGACGCCGACCAGGAGGGGCGCACGGGTTCGTACCAAGACGGGCTTCAATCTGGGGCTCCGAAGTTTGAATCGATGGCAGGAGGTGATTCTAGCCAAGGGATGCCGTGGACGGCCGGAAACGGCCGCTGGCAACGGCTAAAGCGGGGCCAGCGCCCGGTCGCTGACCTCGCGCGGACCCTGGGGATCGTCTGAGAACGATTTTACGACACCGTTCCGACGGGATCGGGAGCGGAGCCTACAACCTGCGGCTTACAAAGCCGCGAAATCACAGCTCATTTGTCTATCGGTTCTAAAGACGCTCACCAATCCCACCCGATCCTTGTTTCCCTCGGAATCCCCGAGGCACTGTGACATGCTCTGCGATCTCCGTCCCACGGGTCCAATTCGACTCGACGCCCCACAGTCCCGGTTTCGTCATCTCCATCGGACAGGGGTTCTTGAGCCGCGGGCTCGATTCTGGCCGAACACTCCGTTCGGGCAGATCCGCAAGTGCGGCTCCGGCAGGCCCACTCCGCCAAGCCGCCCCAACCAGGCTAGGTGTCCTATCATCATCTCGGGTTCGACAAGTCTGAGAATACGGCCGAAGGAGCGCCAGGGTATGAACCGGATAGGGCTGGGTATCATTGGCTTGGGCGTCGGCAAGGGCGCGTTGCTCCTCAATCGAGATCCTGATACCCCGATCGAAGTCCGCGCCGTCGCCGACCTCGATCCCGCCCGCCTTGAGCTCGCCTCCAGCGAGCACGGCGTCGGCTTTACCACCGCTGACTACAACGAACTGCTGGCAAGATCCGACGTGGACGTAGTCGGTATATTCACCCCAGACCATCTCCACACCGAGCACGTGATCGCCGCCCTGAATGCCGGCAAGCACGTCGTCTGCACCAAACCGCTCACCACGAATCTCGAAGACTGCGACCGCATGGTCGGCCTCGTCCGGAAGACCGGACTCAAATTCGTGATGGCCCAGACCTGGCGGGTCCTGCCAAAGGTCGCGGCCGCCAAAAAAGCCTTGGACGAAGGCCAAATCGGCCGCATCAATTTAATCGAGACCGGCTATATCCACGACATGCGCAGCCACATGGAAAGAACGCCCTGGCGCGTCACCGTCCCCCAGGAATTGCTCTTCGGTGGCGGAGCCCACGCCTACGATTGCCTTAGATGGTTCGCCGGCAACATCGTCGAGGTCAGCGCCTTCGCCAGAAATTCGGAGGTGCTTTCGGGCTATCCCATTGAAGATATCTGGATTCTGAATCTGAAATTCGCGAGCGGCGCCCTGGGCCGCGTCCTGGTGATCTGCGGATTCGTCAATAGCTTCCTCGACCTCCACCAACACGTCCGAATCTACGGCACCAAGGGCACCATAAATGGCCTGGACATCGCGGTCGAGGCCACTCCCGAGCACCGCACTCTCGACACCCTCCCGCGTGAATCCGTCGGGCCTCGCATAGAGGGCCACGCCATTGAGCTGGTCCCTTACTTCCGCAAAATGGCGCAATGGATCGAGAACGATGAATCCCCCGAACCCAACATAATCGACGGCGCCCACGCCGTGGCCGTGGGCGTTGCTGCTAAGGAATCGCTCAACTCCGGCCGCGCCGAAAAAGTTCGCAACGACTTCTAAGATAGTGATTGCCCGCGGACAGCAGGGCCCATCGCCACACTTACTCCTCGCCGCGTAGTATCTACGGCTATGTGCCGCGAACCACTAACCGCCCGGATGCCGGAATCGCGATGTCGCTGACTGAGTCCCGACCGTCCCGGAGAGGTCGGCATTTCCCCGTGGGCAACGTTGGTCGCTACTACCTGTTCAATTTGCTGTTCGGGGCCGCCGTCAACGCCCTCGTTTCCATCCTCGTCCTGTTCTGGCTGGCTCGCGGCCTAAGCCTTAGCCAGATCATGATCTTCATGTCCACCTACGGCATCTCCCTGCTGATCTTCGAGATTCCCACCGGCGTCCTGGCCGACCGCTACAGCCGCAAATGGAGCCTAGCCGTCGGCGCTTTTCTGCAGGTCGTCGTAGGCGTGATCATTCTCTCTACCACATATTTCCCGGCGCTGCTCGGAGCCTACGTCTTGGTGGGGGTGGCCGTCGCTTTCCTCTCTGGATCAGGCGAGGCCCTTATCTACGACTCCCTGAAGCAGGATGGTCGCGAGCCAGAGGTGCAACGCGTTTTCGGGGCCGGCCTCAGCGCATTTCACATCGGCGGCGTCGCCGGCGCCGTCACCGCCGGCCTGCTGGTCGCTCGCTTCGACCTTTCCTCCGCCGTGTGGGCCTACAACGCTCTCTTCCTCGCCGCCGCCGCCGTGGCCCTCTGGTTCGACGAGCCCGCGATCCTGAACGATAAGCGGGCAGGCCCCCGCACCGCCTCCTTCCGCTCCCACCTGACCGGCCTTCTCGCCGACACCCGATCCAGTTTCGGCATCATCACCCGTAGCCGCTCGGTAAAGACACTCATCGCTGTCGGGCTGACCATCACTATCGTCTCGGGGCTGGCCCAGATTCCCTTCTCCCAGCCCTACTTGGTTGGCTTCGGGCTACGGCCCGAGCAGGTCGCTTACGTCTGGGCCGTGTTCAGCGCCGCCGCCGCCGTCGTGGCCGCCCTCTCCAATCGTCTGAGCAATCTCCTCCACGGCGACGAGCGACGTTTCATCGTCATCGCCGCGGCCGTGATGGTCGTGGGGCTTGTGGCCATGGTGAGCGTACCCTTCGCCGCCGTGGCCATCGCCAGCCTCATCCTGATGTTCATCGTCGCCAGCGGACTGGTCCCGCCTTTCCTGAACGCCGGCGTGAACCGTCGCATTCCGTCCGGGCATCGAGCCTCGGTCCTCTCCATCTGGAGCATGGCCTTCGGCCTCGTCAGCTTCTTCGCCGTCCCTCTCTTTGGATTCCTCGCTGACGGCTACTCGCTGGACTTTAGTTTGAAGGTTTTCCAATGGACCTTCACTCCGCTGCTCGTTCTGATCGCCCTGGTGGCTTGGCGAGTGCTGGCCGCGAGGATCGATCCGGCCTCGGACTAGCCGATATGAGCTGGCTCACCTCCCTGCAAGTCACCGCTGTCATTAGGCTGCACTCAGCCGCCCTCTCCGGCCGCTCGCTATGAATCAATCCCGCTTTCCGCTGCCCTATCATTCGCCGCTATTCTTCTCCTTCCACTGGTCGAAACGGTGAATAGCCGCACCCGCAATCATCTGATCTTCGCCTCGAACATCGCCGTGTTCTGGCCTGGCTTCAACCTGATGTCCCCCGTCACCATCCTGCCGGTCTTCGTCAGCTTTCTGACCGATTCCAGCATTCTCATCGGCTCCATTCCGTCCCTGGCCCAGATCGCTTACGCCATCCCCCTGATCTATGGCGTCCGCTATTTCGAAGGTCGCCCGTATAAGTCCCGGCGACTCGTCACCATCGTCACCATCGGTCGCATGCCCTTTATCGCCTTCGGCACGTTCGTAATACTTTCCGGCGGCCGCCCCGCCGTTCTGCTGCTCGTTCTGTTTTTCCTGGCAGTCTTCTCCCTCGGTGTAACCACCGGCTTCTCCTACGCGGCCTGGGCCGATACCTTTAGCAAAGTCGTCGACCGCCGCTCGCGGGGCCGCCTCATCGGCATCTCCCAGACCGTCGGCGGCGCCGTCGCCGGCGTCGCCGTTCTCGTCGCCACCCGCCTCATGGGCGACGATCCCTTCCCCACCGGTTTCGGCGTTCTGTTCATCGTCGCCGCCCTCATCCTCACTCTCGCCTATGGCCAGCTGGTCTTGCTCAAAGAACCCCCGTCCCCACCCGTCGCGCCCGACCCCAATTCTATTTGGCGGGCCGCCTCGCGCATCCCCCGTCTGCTTCGCCAGGATCCAACTTTCCGCTCTCTCATCATCGCCCGATTGCTGATCGGCTACGGCATGACCTCCTTCGGATTCTTCGCCATCTTTGCTACCCGCCGCTTCGATATCACCATCGAGCAGATCGGGCTCCTCACCACCATCCTGCTCATTACCCAGACCATCGCCAACCTCGGCAGCGGCTATCTCAACGACCGCATCGGCTCCATTCGTCTGGCCGCTGCCGGCGGACTCGTCGCCCTCTTCGCCGCCGTTCTCGCCGCCACCGCTTCCGATCCGCTTGTCTTATATCCCATATTCATGTGCGTCGGCCTCAGCCAGGCCGCCTTCGCCATCGCCGACCTCACCCTGGTCCTCGACGCCGCTCCCCGTGAGCGCATGCCCACGTATCTGGCCACCTACAACGTCGGCGTTTCCCCCCTCCTCCTCCCCGCCGCTCTCGCCGCCGGCCTTCTCGTCGACATCGCCGGCTTCCGCCCCATGTTCATCACCAGCGCCGTCCTCGGCCTCGTCGGCATCGTCCTCATGGCCCGCGTTGCCCGTCGCCAGTCCCTCCACGATCCTTCAGCCCTCGCGCCCTAGCCTCCACCTGAATCCGTCGGAATTACGTAGCAGTCCAACCGCCGTCGACCGCCAGGACCGTCGCGGTTACGAACGAAGATTCATCGCTGGCCAGAAACACCGCCGCCGCCGCCACCTCATCCGGATCGCCCAGCGGACGCCCCACAAGCGACATCCTCTCCCAGAGGCGCAGGACCTCCGGGTCGTCCTCATACTGCTCGTTGACTGCGGTGTCGATAGCCCCCGGCGCTATCGCGTTCGCCCGAATTCCTTGTCCGCCGTAGTCCGCCGCGATGGTTTTCATCAGCATGATCACCCCCGCCTTGGCGGCGCAGTAGGCGGCGTTGCTCTTGAACGCCACTATGCCTCCCACCGAGGCCGTGCTTACTATCGCGCCGCCACCCGCCTCGATCAGGTGCGGGACCGCGTACTTACAGGTCAGGTAGACCCCACCCAGGGTCGTGCCGATGGCCCGGTCCCACTCGTCCTCCGCCATTTCGGTCACGATCTTGAAATCGCGCAGATAAGCGGCATTGTTGAATAACACGTTGATCTGGCCGAAGTGCTCCTGGACTCCTCCGATCATCGCCTGCACCTCTTCCGAATTCGACACGTCGCAGTGCCAGTAGCGGGCCTCGCCACCGGCCTGCCGGATCTCCTCCGCCGTCCTCTCGCCCGCTGCATCGTTGATGTCAGTCACCGCTACTCTGGCGCCCTCGCGGGCGAACATCAGGCTGCTGGCCCGCCCTATCCCGGACGCCGCCCCCGTGATGATCGCCACCTTTCCCGTAAGTCGCACGTTCTTCCACTCCCGATCTCTTCCGCGGCCCCTTCAAAGGTCCGCGACATAGACGGTTCCCGTGACACCATATCGGCTGCCGTCACCCGGCGCCGCATTTTGATTCCGCCAACCCGGTCAGGTGCTCGTCCGCCCACAGCCACCAACACGAGGCTCCCGCGCATCGCCTAACATCTACGCCGTGAAGGCCCGGCGAATTATCGCCTGCTATATCGGAGATAGGCGGACTTGATCAAAATGACAGCGGTTGAAAAGACGATTGGCGTGGGGATCATCGGCCTGGGCATGGGCCGCAACGCGCTCGGCATTAACGCGGACCTGAATTCCAGCCTCGCCGTTCGCGCGATCTGCGACATCAGCGAAGACTCCATTTCCAGGATCGCCGGCGAGTACCCGGATGAAGACCTTTTCCAGACCACCGAATACCGGGAAATCCTCGACCGTTCCGATATCGATGTCGTCGGCATTTACAGCCCCGACCACCTCCACTTCCAGCAGCTCAGCGACGCGCTGGAGGCCGGCAAGCACGTAATCTGCACCAAGCCACTGGTCATATCCCTGGACGAGGCGAAGGCGACCGTCGACCTCGTCCGGCACACCGGCTTGAAATTTCTGGTCGGGCAGACCTGCCGCTTTGTCCCCCGTTTCATGGCCGCCAAGGAGCTTCTGGACAGCGGCGATCTCGGCAAACTGCTCTTCGCCGAGGCCCACTACGTCCACGACATGCGACCCGTCTTCGACTCCACTCCCTGGCGACACACCGCCCCCCAGGACTTCATGTACGGCGGCGCCTGCCATCCAATCGATCTCCTCCGCTGGATCGGCGGCGACATCGACGAGGTCTTCTGCTACGCCTCGGAGTCCGGCATGGATCCTCGCTATCCCAAAGGACAGATGGACAATTTCCTCATAAACCTGAAGTTCAAGAGCGGAGTGCTCGGGCGCGTGCTGGCGGTTTTCGGATTGGTCGAGCCGCCTCTACCCATGAACGGGCTTTCCGTCTACGGAACCAAAGGAAGTTTCTGTGAGGACACCGCCGTTTTCGACAGATTCGCCTCCATGCCCGAGTGGAACCTTGAATTCAAACCCGAATCCGGACACGGCAATGAGGTTCTCCGCTACATGCGCCACTTCGAAGAGTGCCTCCTGGAGGACAAGCGGCCGCGGGTCGACGAGATCGAGGGCGCCAAGTGCATCGCCGTATGCGCCGCCGCCTGGGAGTCCGTCGAGACCGGTCAGCCGGCAAAGGTCTTCAACAACTTCTAGCCCGAATCCGCCGATTCGGTTCCGGCTAGCTCGCCACCGTGTCGTCCGGGTCATTGATAGACATAAAGCACATCATCAGCAGCGGCTCATCACCCAGCACCTTGATCGCGTGGGCCTGGCCCGCCGTGGCGTAAAGCACCGAACCCGGCCCCGCCGTCCGTACTTCCCCATCGTCAAAATCGAACTCCGCCCGGCCCTCGTGGATGACGAAGATTTCCTCGCCCTCCGGGTGCACGTGCATCGCATCGCTCTTGCCCGGCGTCCAATGGAGCAGAACCGAGCGATGCCGGGTCGATGCCGTCAATACGTCGCGCCAATCGCCGCCCCCGCTGTTCCTCGCTATAGCGTCCTCTATGGCATCCGCCAGCTCATTATTGGCGTCCGCTGGGTCCGCGTACGGCATACCGGTGCTCTACCTCACCGCTGCGCCGGCCAGTTCGGGCGCATACTCATCGGTCGTTGCCTCGATCGCCTCATCAATTATCGACACCATCTCGTCCAACTGCTCCCGGGTGCTGATGAACGGCGGAGCCAGCACCTGCACGTTGGTTGACGGGCGCGTCACCAGACCGCGCTCCCGGCAGGCCAGGTCCACCTTTTTCGCGAACGCCACCTCGTCCGGAAACGGCTCATGCGTCTCGCGGTCCTGCACGTACTCGATCCCGATCAACAGCCCCTTGCCGGTGATCTGACCCACCACCTGGTGTTTTTCTTTCAGCCTCTCAAGCCTTCCCATCATGTGTTCGCCCAGCTCGCGGACCCGGTTGGGATAGTCGTTTTCTACCAGTTCGCTAATCGCCGCGATCCCCGCCGCTCCCGCCACCGGATTGGCGCCGTAGGTGTGCCCGGCG
>CAUYYU010000086.1:0-7967 GCA_963577415.1 Chloroflexota bacterium | reverse complement strand
GAGCGGATACGGGGTGAGCTGGGACTCGGAACGGCCGGGCGAATTGTGGATCGGGCATCGAGAGAAACCGAACGAAGTGGTGATTCCGGATGGCCGGCAGATGAGCGATGGGTCGGAAAGATACCTGGATATGCCGGGGGCCTATCGGGAAGGCTTCTCGGATACGTTTCGGATGTTCTTCGGCCGGGTCTACCGGGACATAGCGCGGCGGCCGGAGGAGCGGGGGGAGACGGACTACCCGACGTTCGCGGCGGGACACGCGGGGCTGATCGTGCACGAGGCCATCATGGAGAGCGTGACGCGGAAGCGGTGGGCAGACGTGGACTGGGGCGCGTTCGCGCTCTAGCGGAGGCCCAAGAACGCAAGTTCGACTTGCGCGTTCAGAGATCAGTCCTTATTCCGAACGGTCAGTCCAGTGACGACGGCGGCGTCAGATCAAGTCTGGGCGGTGATGCGGTCGATGTGCTCCTGGAGATAGCGGCCGGTGTGGGACTCCGGGCAGCGGGCGATGCTGGCGGGAGTGCCGGTGGCGACGACTTCACCACCTCCGTCGCCGCCTTCGGGCCCGAGGTCGATTACGTGATCGGCCTGGGCGATGACGCTGAGATCATGCTCGATGACGACCACGGTGTTGCCAGATTTGATGAGGCGGTTGAGGACTTCTAAGAGGAGGCGAACGTCGGCGGGATGGAGTCCGACGGTGGGCTCGTCGAGAAGATAGATGGTGCTGCCGGTGGCGGGGCGGCAGAGCTCGGCGGCAAGCTTGATGCGCTGGGCTTCGCCGCCGGAGAGGGTGCGCGAGGACTGGCCGAGGCGGATGTAGCCCAGGCCGACGTCGCGCAGGACATCCAGGTGACGGCGGATGCGGGGGACGTTCTTGAAATGTTCGAGGGCCTCGTCGACGGTCATCTCGAGGACTTCGGAGATGTTCTTGCCGGCGTAGCGGACGCGCAGGGTCTGGGAGTTGTAGCGAGCACCCTGGCAGACCTCGCACAGCACTTCGACATCGGCCAGGAATTGCATGGAGATGCGCTGATAGCCCTCGCCGCGGCAGGTGGGGCACTTGCCGGGACCTTCGTTAAAGCTGAAGCGGCGGATGCCGAAACCCAGGGCGCGGGACTCGGGCAGGCGTGACATGAGGGAGCGGATGGGATCGAAAACGCCGGTGTAGGTGGCCGGGGTGGAACGGGCGCTGCGGCCGATGGGTGACTGGTCGACGACGACAACTTTGTCGATGTTCTCGACGCCTTCGAGGCCGTCGAAGTCGCCGGGAAACTCCTGGGCTCCATGGATGGCGCGGCGCAAGGCGCGCTTGAGGATGTCGTCGATGAGAGTGGACTTGCCGGAGCCGGAGACGCCGGTGACGGCGGTGAACGATCCCAAGGGGATTTTGATGTCGATGTTCTTCAGATTGTGCTGGCGAGCGCCCCGGATGATGAGGTGGCCCTGCGGATTGCGGGGTATGAGCTTGACGCGCTCGATGACGCCGGGACCGCTGAGGACCTGACCGGTGATGGAGCGGGGGGCGGCGGTGATGTCGTCGATTGTGCCCTGGGCGACGATTTCGCCGCCGAGCTCGCCGGCGCCGGGACCGAGGTCGATGATGTGGTCGGCGTGGCGCATGGTGGTTTCGTCGTGCTCGATGACGATGAGGGTATTACCGAGATCGCGGAGGCGGTCGAGAGAGGTGAGCAGGCGGGCGATGTCGCGCTGGTGGAGTCCGACAGAGGGCTCGTCGAGGACGTAGAGGGCGCCGACCAGGCGGGTGCCGACCTGGGTGGCCAGACGGATGCGCTGGGCTTCGCCGCCGGAGAGGGTGGCGGTGCGGCGGTCGAGGCTGAGATAGCCGACGCCGACTTCTTTCAGGAATTCGAGACGGTTACAGATTTCGTTCAGGGCCGGCTCGGCGATCTCGCGTTCGTCGCGCTTAAGTCCAGCGCCGGCGGGATCGTCCCGGATGGCGCGGAAATGGGCGAGGGTGTCGGTGACGGTGAGACGCATCACGTCGGGAAGGGAGCTGCCGGCGAACTGGACGGCGCCGATGAGGGGGTCGAGGCGGCCGCCGTGGCAGGAGTCGCAGGGCCGCTCACGCATGAAGCGTTCGAAAAATTCATGCTTGGAAGTGTTACGGGTGCGCTCGTACCAGCGCCAGAAAATAGGAATGAATCCATCCCAGGGCTCGTTGCGATCGCTGCTGACACTGCCGGTTTCGTCGTGGCGCTCGTAGGCATGGTGGATGGGTTCTCCTTCGGAGCCATAGAGGATGGCGTGCTCGACTTCGGGGGCGAGGTCGCTCCAGGGAGCGTAGGGGTCAAAGCGGTAGTGCTCGGCGAGGGCGTTGACCCAACGTCCCCACCAGGAGTCCATGGGATCGGAATCCAGAAAAGCAAGGGCACCTTCAGCGTAGCTGAGGGCGCGGTCGGGAATTACGAGGGCGGGATCGAAGTGTCGGTGGGTGCCTAGGCCGGTGCATTCGGGGCAGGCGCCAAGGTAGGAGTTAAAGGAGAAATGGCGGGGGGTGAGCGGCCCGGACAACCCTTCACCGCAATCTCCGCAGACGGGACTGGTGTTGAACACGTGTCTGTCGAGAATCGTGCCTTTTTTATCTACCTCTTCAGCGATCAGGCGACCGCCGCCGCGGGCGAGGACGAGCTCGGCGGAGTCGCCGAGGCGGTCGTACTGGTCGGGGCCGAGGGTTAGGCGATCGACGATGATATCGACGGACTCGATCTCCGTTCCGTCAAGATCCGGCGGCTCGCCGGAGAGGTCGTGAAGGCGGCCATCAAGGCGGACGCGGACGAAGCCTTCCCGCAAAAGCTGGCGGAGGAGATCGTTGAGAGCGGGGTAGTCGGCGACGCTGACCCGGGCGATGAGCTGGACGCGGCGGCCATCGCCCAACTCGGAGATGGCGGCGACGATTTCGCTGGAGGTCATGCCCCGGATGGGACCGTGGCCGTTGGGGCAATGGGGACGTCCGGCGCGGGCGTAGAGGACGCGGAGATAGTCCTGGATCTCGGTGGTGGTGGCGACCAGGGAACGGGGGGTGCGGGTGGCGTTTTCCTGGCCGATGGCGATGGCGGGGGATAGTCCGGTGATGCTTTCGACGTTGGCGTCTTCGAGCCGGCCTAGAAATTGGCGGGCGTACGAGGAGAGGCACTCGACGAAACGCCGCTGGCCTTCGGAGAAGAGGGTGTCCATGGCGAGGGTGGATTTGCCGGAGCCGGAGACGCCGGTCATGACGGTGAGCGCGTTCTTGGGGATATCGACGTCGATTCCCTTCAGGTTGTGCTTGGTGGCGCCGCGAATCTGCAGGAAACCGACGGTCGCGCCATTGGACCGGCGACGGCGGGAGCGGGTGTTGATTTTGAGGGGCTCGCCTTTGAGAACGGGGGCGAGCATGAGGGCGGTGGGGCCGTCGCTCGACTTGACGATCTTCTCAGGACGGCCGGCAGCGACCAGGTAGCCGCCGGCGTCGCCGCCCTCGGGGCCGAGATCGATGATCCAATCGGCGACTTTGATGACGTCGGGATTGTGTTCGACGACGACGACGGTATTGCCCGCGTCCACGAGACGGTTGAGAACCGCGAGCAGACGCTTGACATCGGCGAAGTGCAGGCCGGTGGTGGGCTCGTCCAGGATGTAGAGGGTGCTGCCGGTGCCGGGGCGGGCCAGTTCGGAGCTGAGCTTGAGTCGCTGGGCTTCGCCGCCGGAGAGGGTGGTGGACGACTGGCCCAGAGCGAGATATCCGAGGCCGACGTCGACCATGGTCTGGAGGATGCGGCGGATGGAAGGTATGGGCTGGAAGAATTCGAGCCCGTCTTGAATGCGCGTGGCGAGCACGTCGGCGATGTTGCGGTCGTGGTACTTGACCTTGAGGGTCTCGCGGTTGAAGCGATCGCCTTCGCAGACTTCGCAGGAGACTTCGACGTCGCCCATGAACTGCATCTCTACAATGCGGGCGCCGCGGCCGGCACAGGCTTCGCAGCGGCCGCCCTTTACGTTAAAGCTGAACCGGCCGGGCTTGTAGCCGCGGGCCCGGGATTCGGGGAGGCGCTGGAAGAGGTCGCGGATGTGGGTGAACACGCCCGAGTAGGTAGCCGGATTGGAACGAGGATTGCGGCCGATGGGGGATTGGTCGATCTCGATGACTTTATCGATGTGCTCGATGCCCTCGACGCGATCGTGGGCGCCGGCTGTCCTTTTGGCGTTGTGGAGTTCGGTGGCGAGGGCGCGCTTGAGGATGTCGTCGACGAGGGATGACTTGCCGGAGCCAGAGACGCCGGTGACGACGGTGAGCGTGCCGAGGGGGATGGTCACGTCGATGTTCTTGAGATTGTGGGCGCGGGCACCGATCACGCGGAGCTTGTGGCCATTGCCGCGGCGGCGGCGTTTGGGGATGGGTATCTTGTCCTCGCCCCGGAGATAGCGTCCGGTGGGGGAGTCGGAGCGGGCGATGCGGGCGGGGGGGCCGCTGGCCACGACTTCGCCGCCGGCGCCGCCGGCGCCAGGGCCGATTTCGATGACATGATCGGCCTGGCGGATGGTCAGCTCATCGTGCTCGACGACGATGACGGTGTTGTTGCGATCGCGCAGGGCCCGGAGTGTGCGCAGGAGGCTGAGATTATCGCGATGGTGGAGCCCAATGGAGGGCTCGTCGAGAACGTAAAGCACGCCTTCGAGACCGGAGCCGATCTGGGCGGCGAGGCGAATGCGCTGGGCCTCTCCGCCGGCCAGGGTGTCGGCGCCGCGGTCGATGGTGAGGTAGGAGAGGCCGACCTTTTCGAGAAATTCCAGCCGGAGGTCGATTTCGCGGCGTATCTGGGCGGCGATCTGGGCCTCGCGGTCGGTCATTTCGCTGGATTTGAGGAAGGCCCGGGCGGCGGTGACGGAGAGTCCAGTGACCTGGGCGATGTTCTTGCCGTTGAAGGTGACGGCGAGGGCCTCGTCGCGCAGGCGGGCGCCGTGGCATTCGGGGCAGACCTGGTCTGACATGAGGTCTTGGACCCAGTCAGTGAGGCCATCGTCGGATTTGCCGCGGCGACGCAGGAGGGGGATGAGTCCCTGCCAGCGCCGTTTCTGGGTGCGGGTGCCCGCGCTGGCTCCCTCCTCGCTCGACCAGGTGACGGTTTCGGTGAAAGTCTTGCGGCCGGCGCCGTAGAAAATGAGCTGACGGGTGTCGTCGGAGAGCTCGCGCCAGGGGGTGTCGATGTCGAAGTTGAAGGCGCGCCCGAGCTGCTCCCAACTGGTCATGGGCATACGGGCGTAGACGGTGTAGCCGGATTTGTTGGTGAGGGCGCAGGCGCCTTCGCGGATGCTGAGGTCCAGGTCGCGGATCAGGTTGCGGGGATCGAGGTCGAGGACGCGCCCGAGACCTTTGCAGTTCGGGCAGCCCCCGCGACGGCTGTTGAAGCTGAAGAGGGCTGGCTCGGGTGGTTCTACGCTGGCGCCACACTGGGGACAGCCATAGCTGGAGCTGTACAGATGATCGCCGTCTTCGGTGGCGGCGATGAGCAAACCTTCAGCGAGGCCGAGGGCGGTCTCTACGGAATCGGTGATGCGCTCCCGGGTGGAGGATCCGATCTTGATGCGGTCGACGATGACCTCGATGTCATGCCATTTGGTGCGGGCGAGCTGGGGAAGGAGGTCGAGGCGGTGGACCTCGCTGTCGATGCGGGCGCGGACGTAGCCGGTGGAGCGGAGCCGGGCCAGAAGCTCGCGGTGCTCGCCCTTGCGATGGCGGACGACGGGGGCCATGACGGTGACAGGGGCGCCGTCGGGAAGTTCGAGGATGCGTTCGACGATGTTGTCGGCGGTCTGCGGTTCGATGGGAGCCTGGCAGCGGTGGCAATGGACGTGCCCGATGCGGGCGAAGAGCAGACGGAGGTAATCGCTGATTTCGGTAATGGTGCCGACGGTGGAGCGCGGGTTGCGACTGATGGCGCGCTGGTCGATGGCGGCAGCGGGGGCGAGGCCTTCGATGTGATCGACGCGGGGCCGTTCCATCTGCCCGAGGAACTGGCGGGCGTAGGCGGAGAGGGACTCGACGTAGCGGCGCTGGCCCTCTTTGAAAATCGTGTCGAAGGCGAGGGACGATTTGCCGGAACCGCTGAGGCCGGTGATGACGGAAAGGGAATCGTGAGGGATATCGAGGTCGATGTGCTTGAGGTTGTTTTCGCTCGCGCCGCGAATGGATATCTTGCGCAAGTGTCCCTTTCGGGACCGGGTTCATAGCCCGGTCGTCGCCCCCACATTTCCGGCTGAAGGGGAATGGAGTATTGTCTGGCCGGGCCGCCGTATTGTCAAAGATGACAAGGTGCGGGTGGGTGGGGAGGGAAGTCGGGCGGGGGAAAGGGGGAACGGATCGGTGCCGGCCGGTTAATAGCCGATAGAGGCTGCAGGGCGCACTTTGGGAAAACCCGCCCCGTAAGCGGGAGCGGGAGCGGGCGACGGGAGCGAATTTACCGCCGGGTTATTCCGCGGCCGGTTTGCCGCTCTGTTTGGTGCCACACCTGGTGCAGGTCCAATCCCGGCTGGTCTTGAGACCGAACATCGACTTTTTCTCCCGGTAAATCCAGGTAGTCATCTGTCGGCAAGAGCCGCACTGGGCGCGCACGTCGTCACCATCGGTGTGTACAGCGGTCTGGCCGCCAGTTTCCGCCATCATCGTCCTCCCTCGCCTCAACGGTGAGCTGATGCACAAGGATGTTAGCAGTTTTCTGGCGGGTGGGCGCGGCCGGGAATCGCAGGCGGACAATGGGCCCCGATGGCACGCCGGTTGAGTTTGTTTGACGGGGCGACGGGTCCATTCAGCTAGAATTCGGTTTGGTGATTTCGAATCGATCGCCGTTGGGAATAGAAATTTCGGGAGCGCGACTTGGCTGTAGAAGTGAGAGTGCCGCGGGTGCTAAGGGGACATACCGGGGGTGAAGCGGTGGTGCCGATCGAAGCGGAAACGCTTTCCGACTTGATGGAGAGCCTGTTCGACCGATTTCCGACGCTGCGAGCGTCGCTGACGGGAGAGGATGCGGACGTGCTGGCTTACACGAACGTTTACGTGAACGACGTGGAGGCGACGGAAATAGGCGGGTTGGAGGCGCGCTTGAACAGCGGCGACACGGTGACGATTCTGCCTTCGATGGCTGGTGGCACCGACTGAGGGACCCGGGAGTTAGGGCAGAGGAGCGCGATCGTTGGCGCCGTGGAAAGCGACCAGATTGATGGCTTCCAGATAGGAGTCGATGGACTCGCCACCGTCGGCCCAGAAGCCGTCAAGAACCGCGTACGTCATACGCCCTTTGTGGACGTAGTGATTATTGACGTCGGTGATTTCCAGTTCGCCGCGACCGGATGGCTGGAGGGTCTTGACGATCTGAAAAACGGCGTCGTCGTAGAAGTAGAAGCCGGTGGCGATCAGATTTGATTTCGGCGTGTCGGGCTTTTCTTCGATGCCGACGATGCGATCGCCGTCGAGTTCGACAACGCCGTAGGAGGCGGGATTCGAAACTTCCGTGAGAACCAGCCTGGCGCCGCCGGGCTGGGACGCGAAGCCGGCGGCGGCGGCGCTTAAATTTCCCTGGATGATGTTGTCTCCCAGGATGACGAGCACGTCGTCGTCTCCGACGAAGGCCTCGGCCAGGCCGAGGGCCTGGGCGATGCCACCGGCTTCGTGCTGGTAAGCGTATTGCAGGCGCTCGAATCCGAACTTGGAGCCGTCGCCGATGAGAGGCAGGAAGTCGCCAGCGTTTTGCCCGCCGGTGATGAGCATGGCCTCTTTGACGCCAACGCCGGCCAGGGTCTGGAGAGGGTAGTAGACCATGGGGCGGTCGTAGACGGGCAGAAGATGCTTATTGGTGACGGAGGTGAGCGGATGAAGACGCCGTGGCTTTGCGTCACCATCTCACGACGATGGGGGGCCGGGTGACCAGGCAACGGGCGATCGCCACGCGCTGCTGCTCGCCGCCGGAGAG
>CAUYYU010000085.1:0-7985 GCA_963577415.1 Chloroflexota bacterium | reverse complement strand
GGGGGGGGCGGTATGGCGCTCTCGCCGGGACTGGAGCGAGTGCTGCGCCGCGCCACCAACCGCTCCGCGCGGCTGCGACAGGCCGGGCTGCGTCAACTCTCTCAGGAATTGGTGGCGGCCGGACCCGCCAATCGACGTAATTTCATCCCGGTTCCCCGCCGACCGGCCCGCCGGCGCCAGCGCCGCTTCGTTCCCCGTCGCCGCGCCTACCTGCCTCCCCGGCCGGTCCCGGAGCTACCCGGTCACCGGGTCAAACCCTGGATGATGGTGCTGGTGGCGATCGCGGGGATTGTCACTTTTCTCGCACTCGTTCCCCGCTTCGGCAATCCGCTGGGTCCAATTGAAGACACGATGATCGAGTTTCGCTCCGCCTTTTCCGATCCGGAACTGACCGACTCCGACGCGAACGCGACGGTGGGCACGGGCCGGTTGATACTGGTTCCCGATTTCACCGGCCGGCAGCAGGCGGAGGTTCAAGTGGAAGCGGCCCGGCTTGATATCGAACTCGCCGTGCAGGAGGAGGTCGTGCCCGACATCGCCCCCGGCACGGTGATCCGGCAGGAGCCGGAGGCCGGCGCTCGCGTCCGCACCGGCGCGACGCTGACCGTGTTTGTCGGGCGGGGCGAGGCCAGCGCCTTCCTGATAGGGGTCCAGAACCGCACGGCCCTGGACGCGCGCGAAGCTCTGACCGAACTTGGATTCGTGGTCGTCGAGGTGCTGGTGTTCGACAAAGATCGTCCGGCCGGGATCGTGCTCGGTCAGTTTCCCGATCCGGGACAGGTGCTGCCCAAAGGGACGCAGGTCGTGATGGAAGTGAGCCGCGGGGCGCAGCGGCTGGCGATACACAGCGTGGTCGGTCTCCCGGAGGCCGATGCCCTGCGGATCATCACCGATCTCGGCCTGAATGTGGCGATCGAGGAGGTGCCGGACGCGGCGCTCACGTACCAGCCGGGTGAAGTGGTCGCGCAGCAGCCGGGGGCCGGATCGTCGGTAGAGCCGGGGGCCACGGTAGTTCTGCAGGTCTATCAACCCGAGGCCATCACCGTTCCCGATCTGCTCGGGCTGGAACTCGGTCAGGCGCTGCTGGCGCTGGACGCAGCCGGTCTGGCGCCGGGAATCGTGCGGAAACTGCCGGCCGAGGAAGATCAGACGCTGGTGGTGATATCGCAATCCTTGCCGGCCGGATCGCCGGCGGCCCGCAACGTTGTGGTCGATTTCCAGCTCGGACGGCAGTGATTCGGGGCCTCCCAACTATGTGCCCGATCTGGATAACGACGGCGCCGGCCGTTCGGTTCTACCTGCCGAGAGACCGGACCGGCGGTGTGCCGGTATCGTCCGCTGTCTGGATACACGATCGCCGGGAGGGTCAGTTTTGAATTCCACGCCCATTCGCGTTGTGGGCCGTCCGCCGACGGCGTGCGGGCCTGCCCCGACTCCATGGTGTTAGGCCGCCACGCGCGCGCGCTGCTCGGCGCCTTGGCCCTGGTTGGCCTGCTGGGCGCGCTCATCCCGCCGCCCCCTGCCTACGCCCGTATCTGCCTGCCGTCGTCCAACTTCGCCGTCGCCGGAGGCTGGTTTTTCTCGGAGACCGGCGGCGACATCGATCTGGGGTACGTGGTTTCCGACGACGGGCAGGCGCGATACTGGGAGGCGTTCCAGGACGAAGGCGGCGTCTCCGCGCTGGGCTTCCCGGTGTCGCAGCGCTTTCAATTTCGCGGCTTCACCACCCAGGCGTTCCAGAAGGCGATTCTCCAGTGGGACCCGGACCGCGACGGCGTCAACTATTTCAACACCCTGGACGAACTCAACTCCCTGGGGCTCGATGATTTCCTGTTCAGCTTTAGGCAGATACCGCTGCACGCGGCCCTGCCCGCCGATGTCGGTCTCGATCCGCGGGACCCCGGGCAATTCCAGCAAATCGAGCGGAATCACCTCGCCCTGCTCGATCCGTATCCACTCTTCCGGGCGGTGTTCGACGGGGATGACTGGCGGGAACTCTATGGGCTGCCGATAGCGTTTCAGGATTTTGGCCCGTTCCAGGCGGTGCGTACCCAGCGCCAGGTTTTGCAGGTGTTCACCGTCGAAGGGCTCGGTGGGGCGGTGGGTGTCATCTCCGCCGCCAATTCCGGCGATATCGCTAAGGAGGCGGGGCTCATCCCGGCATTCGCCGCCGTCCCCACGGTCGCGCCGATCGACCTGACGGGGACGCGGGAGGGGTTGACTCTTGACTCCGGCGTAGTCTCCCCGGGGGGCTCGGCGGTCATCCGGGTCTCCGGGGTCGCCGGAGTTCTGTCGGTCGCCTACGCCGGCCTCAATCTCACCGGCTTCTGCGTCGGCGGGGCCGACACTCTGCTGATCCCGATCGACCGCTCCACCCAGCCCGGGCCCGTGCCGATAGCCATCAACGTCGCCGACGGGGGATCGACCCGCATTCTCGACACCGAGTTCACCGTCGAGCAATCGCAGTTCGGGCTATCGATCATCCACGTGCCGGACGACCTGGCCTCGACGCTGGACCCGGCGGTGATCGCGGCCGAGGACGCCACCCTGACCGCCATCTATGGCAATGTCACCGCGCGTCGCATCTGGAACGGACGATTCCTGTGGCCGGTGGTGGGGCCAATCACCACCCCGTTCGGCGACGACCGCATCTACGAGCCGGGCTCGGTCCCGGGCTTTCACAGCGGACTGGATATAGCCGCCCCGGGAGGTACTGAGGTCGCCGCCGCGCAGAATGGGGTCGTGGTCTGGGCCGGGGCCCTGCCGATCCGGGGCAACACGGTGATCCTCGACCACGGCTGGGGGATATATACCGGGTATTCCCACCTCTCGGCGATCAACGTACAGACCGGCGGCCAGGTATTCGCCGGGCAGACCGTGGGCCTGGTCGGCAACACGGGTCGGTCGGTCGGGGCCCACCTGCATCTCGAAATCCGGGTTCACAACGTCCCGCTGGACCCGGCGCCCTGGCTAGAAACCGATTTTCTGGGCGGCTAATCCCAAAATGGGACGACCCGCCAGATATCATTCCCCAAATGGCCACCTCCGTCCGCACCCTCGCCGTCCTCGAACTACCGGCCATCCTTGAGCAGGCTGCCGGCCACGCGGCTTTTTCGCTCAGCCGCCAACAGATTCGCGATCTCCGCCCCGCCACCGGCCCCGACAGCGTGCGCCGATTGTTGCACGAAGTCACCGAAGCCCGCGACGCTCTGGAGATCAATCAAGGTCTGACCGTGGGGGCGGTGAGTGATATCGGGCCGCAACTGGACGCCGCCGGGGTCGAGTCCCGTCTCGACGCGGCCGATTTGCTGCGGGTCGCGGGCACAATCATGGGCGCGGCCGGGTTGCGGGCCGGCTTCGCCAACGTGCGCGAGGTCGCCCCCGGCCTGACCACGCTCGCGGGTAAGATCGACCCGCTGCCCGACCTGGCGGCCGCGATTTCCCGTTGCCTGGCCGATGACGGCGCGGTTCTCGACTCCGCCTCTACGGCGCTCGCCCGAATCCGCGCCGAAGGCCGCCGCGCCCAGCAGCGCCTCCAGGCCGGCATCGAGCGCGTCCTGCAGGCGGAACGCCGTCGCGATTACGTGCAGGAGCCCATCTATACGGAGCGCGCCGGCCGTTTCGTCATCCCGATCCGGCAGGAGCATCGTCGCGACTTCCCGGGCGTCGTTCACGACGTTTCGGCGTCGGGCCTGACGGTGTTCATGGAACCGCTGGAACTCGTGGATCTCAACAACGAATGGCGCCGCCTGCAAATTGAGGAAGGGCATGAAATCGACCGGGTCCTCGCCGAGCTGACCGGGCAGGTGGCGACTTCCGGCGAAGTTCTTAGGCGGAACCTGACGATTATCGCCGATGTCGATGTGGCCTTGGCGCGGGCCCGCTATGCCCGGGCCATCGATGCCACTGCGCCAGAGGTGGACCCCGACCGCTCCTTCGATCTTCGCCGGGCCCGGCATCCGCTCCTTGGCGAGGACGCCGTGCCGATCGATATCTGCCTGGGACCGGAGCACGGGTTCGCCGCCCTTCTCATCACCGGACCCAACACCGGGGGCAAGACCGTGGCCCTCAAGACCGCCGGCCTTCTGCACCTCATGGCCGCCTGTGGGTTGCATCTCCCGGCGGCCGCCGAGTCCCGGATCGCGGTTTACGAGCAGATTTTTGCCGACATCGGCGACGAGCAGAGCATCGAGCAAAGCCTGAGCACGTTCTCTTCGCACATGACCAATCTGGTTGAGATGGTCCGACAGGCAGGCGCCGGCGACCTGGTCCTGGCCGACGAAATCGGAGCCGGCACCGATCCGGCGGAGGGCGCGGCGCTGGCGCGGGCGATCCTCGAGACGCTGCTGGCCAACGGCTGCCAGCTGGTCGCCACCACCCATATCGCCGAACTCAAGCACTTCGCTTATCAGCACCCCGACATCGAAAACGCCAGCGTCGAATTCGATCTCAAGACCCTATCCCCCGCCTTCGAATTGCGGATGGGACTCGCGGGGGCGAGCAACGCCATCGACATCTCGGTTCTCCTGGGCCTGGACGAAAAGGTCACCGCCCGCGCGCGCGAACTCGCCGGTGGCGACCACCAGGTCACGGAGCAACTGCTCGCCCGCCTGCGGGCCGACGCCGAAGCGGCCGGGGAGGACCGGCGCCGGGCCGCCGCCGAACTAGACGCCGCCGGTGAAGCCCGCTCGGCCGCGAACGCTGACGCCGAAGCGGCGGGCGAACGCGATGTTGAGCGCTGGCGTGAGACCCGGCGTGAGACCCGCCGCGTGCTGCGGCAAATGCAATCCCTGGCGAAGCAGTCCGACAAAGATGCCCGCAAGCAGGATCGCTCCGGTCTGGCGGGTCGGGTACGCGCGGCCAGAGACCTCCAGGAAAGTTTGGAGGACGGCGGCTATGAGCCCGGCGACCTAGCCGACCCGGTTCGGGACCTGCCGACGGTCCGTCCGGGCGACCGGGTGCGTCTCCGCGGAATTCGCGGCCTAGGGGAGGTGATCTCGGTCGCCGCCGCCGGCCATGACATCGAGGTTCTGATCGGCGCGATGCGCATGCGCACCGCGCCTGAAGAAATCGAGAGTGTGGAAAGCGCCTCGCCGCCGCCCCGTCGCACCGGGGCCACGGCGCGATCGCTTCCCATCCCCATCTCAGGCTTTCTTGAGGCCGACCTGCACGGGCTGCGCGTCGAAGCGGCGGCGGAGGCGGTCGACGTGGAAATCGACCGCGCCCTGTTGCAGGGCCGCAAGAGGGTGCACTTGATTCACGGACGGGGTACCGGCGCCCTGCGAGCGGCCGTCCAGCGGCACCTCAGCGATCATCCGCTGGTGGAGCGCTTCGCCGATGCCGGCCTGCACGAAGGCGGTGTCGGGACTACTGTCGTCGAACTGCGCGGCTGATCGGGCTCGCCGTCCCCCCATCCCTTACCGGCCGCGCGCTCTACTGTCGGAACGCCCCGTACTTCACGTCTTCCTGGCCCGAACCCGGCCAGTTGCCGCGGGCCCAGTCGGTCACCTTCCGCCATCGTTGGGAAATGAACACACCGGCCCCGAACCCCACCCCGAAGGCGGCTCCCGATATCAGGCCGATCGCGATCAGCGCTTTTCTCGCTTTCATCGGTCGCATTCTCCTAAAGTCACCCTACGGCATGTGTACGAGGGCCGGCGCATCCACCCAGAGCTCTTCCAACGCATAGTAGCTCCGTTTCTCCTCCAAGAATATGTGCACCATTACATCCCCGAAGTCCACGATCATCCATCCATCGGACGGTGCCCCCTCGGCCCTGCCGCGGCGGTCGACGTCCTCCTTCATACCCATCAACACCTCGTCCGCCAAGGCGCGCGCGTGAACGGTGCTCGTGGCCGTACAAATTACGAAGAAATCGGCGATCGTCGTCAGTTTCCGGATGTCTAGCAGCTTTACGTCCGCCGCATTCCGTTCACTTGCTCGAATGACGATCTGGTGAGCCAATTCGCTGGCTTCCCGGCTGATCGCACGCTCCCGCTATTAGGCACGCTTTTGAGACCTGAAGCCAGTCTATCACCGCCCCGATCCCACTCCCGTCATTTCTCCCGACTCGCATACAGTTCAAACTTCTCGATATGCGACCAGACGGCGGGGTGCAGGTAGTACCGATATGGCCTGCCGGCGGCGATTCGGGAGCGGATGTCGGTGGACGATATCTCCAGGCCGGCGGTACAATGGCGTTGCAGGTGATCGGCCTCCACGCCCAGGCTCTCCGCCAGCGCGTGCAGGTCCCGCTCCACGGCCCCCGGCCGCTCCACGACGACCATCCGCACGGTGGCCAGCAGCTCCTCGATCGCCCGCCAGTCCTCCAATTCCTCGGCCAGGTCCGCGCCCACGATGATCATCAACTTCTGTCCCGGGTAATGCTCCCTCACCTCGGCGATGGTATCCAGCGTGTAAGAAGGCGGAGGCCGGTTCAGCTCCACGCCGGACACCTCAAAGAGTGGATTATCCGCGGTCGCCAGCTCGCACATGCGCAGTCGCTCCGCGGGCGGCACGGCGTGCGGACGCCTTAACGGAGATCGATTCGCGGGCACGAACAGCACCCGGTCCAGCGCGAACGCGTCGGCCACGTCGGCAGCGATCGCCAGATGCCCCAGGTGGATCGGATCAAACGAACCCCCCAATATCCCTATCCCCATCGTTGTGGAACTCCGTTCTCGGGCGTTGATTGCGCTCAGGCTAGACGCTGGCTCCGGCGCCTGCCGGTGTTCCCCTGATTATCCCCTTTCCGGTCCGCTCCGTTCTGGCCGCCTGAAGGCGAGCGACCCCGGGGGAACGGGCGACCGCGAGTGAGGCCGCGGCGCCAGGGCCGTCACCCCGACCGGGAACCGATATGAGGCTCCGGTGGGGCAGGTACCCAGCGCGGGGAAGCCCTTGACGGTCCAAATATGCCCGTGCTACCTTTCGGTCACGCCACCCGGTCGGGTGGTTGTTCCGATTTCAAGTGCCGCAGCGAACTGGTCTGTCGGCGACAGCAGAACGGCTTGGCCGTAATCGTCTGTGGAAATCGTTCCCCAGGGGCTAATGCTCTGGCCCGCACCGTCCGCCGATGACGGACGGCAGTTCACGAAGGCCCCATCGTCACCCGTCTCAGGGGTGGTGCCGAATGTTTCACGGCCTCCAGAAAGCGCATCCCGGAGTCGATCACGCGCATGCCGGCTGACGATCCCCCCACGATAGGAATTTCCAACGAGTTCGATCCCATGCTTGTCCCACCTTCATTCAGGTTTTCCACCTCGCCACTCCATTTTGTTCTGGGCCAGTCCCAGAACCCACTCTCAGGAGATCTGATTCTTGAGTAATCGACGGCGGCATTCCCGCCCCCGGCAGCATCAGCAGCGCCCTCACCAAGATCAGCAGAACTTCGTCGTGACGCAGGATCCCGTCGACGAAGCTCTTAATGGGACGTTCACGCCCCGGGAACTGTATGGCCGCGATCTGCGAGACCTGCAGATCATGGGCAAGACCATGGAAATCCCGAGCTACGAGAACATCCCTCGCGATGAGCTCATCAACCGTCTCATTCGAGCCAGTGACGAACGCCAGGCCAACGCGCTGGAGGTCGGGATATTAGAAAACGTCGACGAGGGCTTCGGCTTCCTGCGTCGGGACATCCGCTGGCAGCACAGCCAGCTGGACATCTACGTATCGCAGACGCAGATTCGAAAATTCGGCCTGCGTACCGGAGATCAGGTCACGGGGCAGATTCGGCGCCCGAAGGACGGCGAAAAATATCGCGGTCTCGTCCGGGTGGTGGCGGTGAACGATCGCGATCCGATTCAAGCGGCGTCCCGGCCGCAATTTAACCGGCTTACTCCGATCTTCCCGCAGGATCAACTGGTTCTGGAACACGACGTGAAGGAGATGACGACGCGGGTCATCGACCTAGTGGCGCCCATAGGTCGCGGCCAGCGCGGCCTGATCGTCTCGCCCCCCAAGGCCGGTAAGACCGAGGTGTTGAA
>CAUYYU010000084.1:0-8014 GCA_963577415.1 Chloroflexota bacterium | reverse complement strand
TGTCCGGCGCGACCGGCATCATGATCGGCACGATGCTGGTCCTGTCCGAAATCCTGGGTGCGACGGGATATCTCTCAGATTTCCCCATGTTGGTTGTGGTCGCCGTCGGGTCGCTGGCCGTGTACGCGGCCACCACCCGCGCCTTTCGCATCCAGGAGTCTCGCGACCTCACCGACAGGCTGCGATCTCTGTTTGCCCGTTATTTTCCCGGCAGAGGGTAGCGCTAGGCGGCCTCAGTCCCCGGCCCGGCTCGACCTTCCCGTCCGCGTCAGGGCCTTCCAGCTCACCTCAAACATCCGTACGGAGAAATACAGGAGCAGGGCCGCGAACATGACCCGCAAGACCCCGCTCGGGATATAGACGGACGCCAGCCAGCCGGCCACGAATCCGAACGGGAGCGACGCCACGGCAAGCATCGCTACCGCCACCCAGTCCACGTTCCCCAGTCGGGTGTGCGCGTACACCCCCGAGATCGCCGTCGGAATCATCACCACTAGGGCCAGCCCCTGCGCGTCTCGCTGAATCATCGACAGGAAAAACACCGCGCTGGGCACCATCAGAATTCCACCGCCGACTCCCAACAGGCCGCTTAAGTAGCCGGCGGTGACGCCGATCAGTCCGGCCACCACGAGCCGTGCGGTCCCCTTGAAAGCAAATATCGACTCCGGGTCGGCCAGTACCAGCAGGAGGATCGCGGCAAACGCCAGGAACGTCGCGAAAACCTTTCGCAAGCGATTGCTTTCAAGGCGGGTGGCCGTCCTCGCTCCAAGAGGCGCCATCAGCAGAGCCGGCGCCACCATCACCAGCACGATTCGCCAGTCGGGGATGTAATTGAAGCTGTAACCCCCCGCGCTGGCCATGGCCGTGAACACGATCACCCCGAGCGAAGTGCCATGAGCGTGGACCTGAATCATGCCCAGATAGCGGACCATCAGCGGCACCATGATCGTCCCGCCACCCAGCCCCGCCAGACCGCTAAACGTGCCCCCGATAACCCCGATCAGCACATGCCTGACCGTCCCGGCACGGCCCGACGCGCGGACGGCTACGCCGGTTCCCGATTTAGCGGATAGGTCCCGAGCTTTTCGGCGATCGTCCGCTCGTCTACGATTTTCATTTCCCGGTTGTTCCTGCCTGCCGCAACGTCCATCCTCCCGAAGAGCGATGTCGTACCCGGCAATCCGCCGGTCTAAATTGATCGGCTGCTCCGCCCGGTCATCACGACTCCGGGCTGCGTCTCGACCAACAGCTCCGAACTCGTCTCCGGTCTCGGATTGGCCAGCGCCAAGACTAGCGGATCGCCGGTCGCGCGGCCGATTTCCGTAGGGCGGAACGTAATTGGCGCCCCGTCACCGCACGTACATGCCGTCTGTAGATCAATATGGCCCTTCGGGACCAACGAACCTTACGGTGGGTATATCGCCACCTATTCCATTACCATGATCGGGTATCGACGAGCAGCGTCACTCAATATCCAACTCCCACGTTTCCAACGCAAGAGGAACTTGATCAATGGCAGAGATTCGCGGCAGGCAATTCCCTGATATCGCAGCCGACGTCGGCGAGCTGATCGGCGGCACGCCCCTCGTCCTCATTAATCGCACTGTCGCCGGCTGCCACGCCACGATTGTCGGCAAACTGGAATCCGCCAACCCGGGTGGCAGCGTCAAAGATCGCATCGGTCTGGCCATGATTCTCGACGCCGAGGAACGAGGCGAGATCAAGCCGGGTGAAACCGTGGTCATCGAGCCGACCAGCGGTAACACGGGGATCGCCCTTGCGATGATATGCGCCGCCCGCGGTTACCACTGCATTTTGACCATGCCGGAGACCATGAGCATAGAGCGGCGAAAGTTGCTCATATTGCTTGGCGCTGAACTCGTTCTCACGCCCGGTCCCGGCGGAATGAACGTTTCGATCCAGAAAGCCCAGGAGCTCCGCGCCGCCACCCCGGGCGGTTGGATACCGCAGCAGTTCGAGAATCCGGCCAACCCGGCCGTTCACGTAGAGACCACCGCCGAGGAAATTTGGGCCGACACCGACGGTGAGGTGGACATCATCATCGCCGGGATCGGCACCGGCGGCACCGTCACCGGCTGCGCCATGGCGCTGAAGCCACGAAAGCCCGGGCTGCAGGTAATCGGCGTTGAGCCGGCGCAGAGCGCCATTCTCAACGGCGGCGAGCCAGGACCCCATCGCATCCAGGGAATCGGGGCCGGATTCGTGCCGGCCGTGCTCGAAGTGGACCGGCTTGACGAGGTCGTCACCGTGTCGCATGAGGTCGCCGAGGCCACCGCCCGTGATCTCGTCTCAAAGGACGGACTGCTGGTCGGCATTTCGGCCGGGGCCGCGGTCGCCGCAGCCGTTGACGTGGGCTCCCGACCTGAGAATGAAGGCAAACTGATCGTATGCATCCTGCCAGATACCGGCGAACGCTATCTATCGCACCCGGGTTTCGAGTCCATAGTCGAGGGCGCCGAGAGTTTCACCCCGACAGGCTAATACTTCGCCCTTCCTCGCACCCGGGCCGGGATCAACCCGCCAACCGGAACCCTGATGCCTGATGAATTTCGGACCGGACTTTACTGGATTTCCTTTGTCACCCTCGGGGTCGGCCTTGTCTATCTTCTCTTACTTGCCCGTCGACGCATCACGCCTCCAGACATATCGAACGATCAGGCCGTAACCCGTCGAGCCGCCCGCAATTCGGCGCTCATGCTGGCCACGTCGCTGGGAGACCGCGTCCTGTTCTGGCTCTTCTGGATCGTGGCCCTGCGCATGCTCGGCCCCGAAGGAAATGGGGAGTATGCCTTCGCCACCAATCTACTCGTGTACTTCGCCGCCGCCACCAATTTCGGCCTTTCCACCCTGGTAACCCGTGAAGTCGCGCGTCACCCGGAGCAGGCCAACGATCTCTTCGGCAACGCCCTCGCGATTCGCGCGGTCCTGGTGGTAATCGCAATTCCGCTGATGATCGGCGTCGCCGCCGCCTACTGGGTGGCCGGAACGCTGTCTGGAGTGACCCTGGCGGTCGCCGGTCTTCTGGCCGTCTCACTGATCCCCAATGCCGTCAACCAGTCTTACGCCGCCATCTACTCAGCCTACGAGCATATGGGTTTTCGCGGCGCGACCGTCGTTGGCACCGCCCTCATCACGATATCCGGCGGCATCCTGGTCCTCTTGCTCGGCTGGGGTGTTCCCGGTCTGGGTCTGGTGGCCAACGTGGCCGGGCTGATCACGTTCTACACGCTGGCCCGCCCGCTGGGATTCCGCCTTCTCCTCACGGCGAGACGCGCCAGCCGGGAACAGGCCTCCGCCATGCTCGGCACGAGCCTGCCACTCATGCTCAATGAGCTGCTGGCCAGCGTTTTCTTCCAGATCGACATTCTCGTCATTCAGCCCCTACAGGGCGCGGCCATCGTCGGCAAGTACAACTCCGCCTACAAATTCGTCAGCGCGATGAGCGTGATCCCTCCGGCGGTCATTCTGCCGCTGTTTCCCGCCCTCGTCCGATCAGCCACCGATCCCGGCTCAATGACTTCCTGTATTAGACGAGCCTGGCGTCCCATGATTATGATCGCGGCGCCCGCGGTCACTATTTTCTCCGTCTTCGGGCGCGACATCATCGCCACGTTCTGGGGAGCTGAATTTCTCCCCGAAGCCGGTGATCTTCTTGCCGTCTTGATGTGGGTCCTGCCGTTCTCGTACCTCAATGGGCTCCTGCAGTATGTCCTCATTTCCACCGATCGACTTCGCCCGATCACGGTCGCCTTCACCCTCGCCAGCACATTCAATATCGCTCTGAATCTGCTCCTGATTCCGCGTATTGGCGTCATGGGCGCGGCCTACGCCACCGTGGCCGCCGAAGTGTTCCTGTTGATGCTCTATGGCGTGGTGCTTCGCCGGGGACCCTTGCTCACAGCCCCGCTCCGTCCCGCCGTCCGGCCGGTCGCGGCGGCTGTCTTGATGCTCGTGCCCGCGCTGCTATTACGGGAAATAAACTGGCTACTCGCCGCCGGAGCCGCTGTGGCCGTCTACCTCGTGGCGATCGTTGTCAGCCGCGGACTGACCCGCGCCGATCTGGAGTTCGCCCGCTCGGCTTTACGCGGCAACTGACGCCTAGCGGTCGTGCAGCGGCCCGCCGAACTCAGCGAATATCTCGGCGTCGTCGGGCAGCCCCAACGACGACTCCTCCACGAGCACCGGACCGATGCGGATGATCCCCGGCTCGTCCTGAAACGCGCCCCGGAGCTCGCCTTCGAGGGGCACCAGAGCGCCGTTTCCATCCAGCACGCTCATATACGCGTCGTAGCGACCGGTGGGAGCGCCGGCCGGCACCCAGACAGCTATCCTGCCCACCGCGCGCTCGCCGTCCGTCCACTGTGACGGTGGCCGGCCATCCACCGCCAGGGGCAAAAAGGTCCGTTCGTATACCACGCCCTGCCCGTGCTCCAGCCATACCCGAATCCGAAAATCGTAATCCACCACATCATCCGCCTCCAGGCGGAAGGTAAACCGCACCCCGTCACCTGCTTCTTGCGGCGGCTGATCGGCCCGGAAACCGTCAAACTCAATCACCTCTATTCGCGGCCCGTCCGGCAGCTTCAGCGCGCCGTCGTCACGAAGCACGACGCCGCCTTCCTCCGTCAGATAAAGCTGGAGAATTCCGTTGCGATAGGCGGCGTCGCGAGCCCGCCACAGGTTCACGTTCAGCCAGCGCTCGACATATCCGTTTGGATCCGACTGCTTCAGGGCGCTCAGCACGACCCACAGGCGGCGGTGATTGCGCGCCGCGCGGGTAAGCTTTTCGTCAACCTCCTCCCACGTGACTCCGGGCGGGACCTCATCCGGCAGGAACCACACATCCACTTCGTCCTCGAACTCAGGAAAATAATGTCGCCAGTACCAGCCCTGCCACGGACCCGCCAGCACCACGGCGTCCCGGTACTTCAGCGGGTCCAGCTGCGCCGGCGCCGGCAACGCAAGCTCATCTATCGCGGCCGTGATCGCTCGATAATCGCCCCGCCGATATCCCAGATAGTAAAAACGCGACGCGTAAAGCGGACCGGCCGCGAAGAGCACCATCACCGCCAGAATTAGCAGCGTCCGCGACGCCGGCAAGCGGGATACCGTATATCCGGCGAAAAGCGCCAGCGGGGGAATGCCCATTATGAGATACCTGGGCTGATACTCCTTATCAAACAGCAAGAGAAATATCAGGCTGGCGGCAACGGCCACCACGTAAACCAGCAGAATTCCGGCCTTTTTTTGGCCAATCGCCGCCAGATAGCCAATCGCCGCCACCCCACCCAGCAGAATCGCGATCAGCACGCTCGCCCGGCCGCCGCGAATCCCCTCCAGTCCGACAGTCATGTCCAGCCAGCCGAGTTTCGCCGTATGGCTCAGCAATCCAAACGAAAGTTCGCCCGTCGCCCAAGCCGGGAGGCTGTGCGCAACCCCCTGCGAAGTGAGAAGCCACGGCAGTAGTACGGCCGCCAGCACCGCCTGCAAGCCTAGGGCGTAGGCGGCCGCTCTTCTCTGGCGGCGCCAGGTGAACAGGAGATAGCCATCCATCGCCGCAAGCGCCAGTAGCACGGAATAGTCCAGGTAGACCCCGACCGCCAGGATCACTGTCAACCCGAGCCAGAGCCTGAAGCGCCCGTCCTCCACGGCACGAATGAACACGTACAGGGCCAGCAGACCGAATAGCGTGGCGATCAAGTACATTCGCGCCTCGCGGCTGTAGAAAATGAGCTGCGGCGAAGCGGCGACGATAAAGGCCGCGGCGACGCCGGCGGTGCGATTGAACAGGCGCGCTCCGAGAACGTAGGTCACCGGGATCAGCAGCACTCCGGAGGGCACGGAGAACAGCCTTACCAGCGGCTCCACCTCGCCAAAAGCCTGGTTCCAGTAGTGGAGCAGCACGTAATAAAGCGGCGGATGCTCGAACGGCGCGTCGGCTATCGCCCGGAATATCTCGCCTGCGCCCTGGCGGGCGTACCAGACGCTGGCGACTTCGTCGAAGTCGAACTCGCCCAGTCGGTCAATGCGCCAGACCCTCAAGAATGTGCCCAACAGCACGGCCGCCGCCACCCAGATCCCGGCGGTTCCGGGGAGCCCGGCGCCGGGCCTCAAGAGCCGCTCAGTCCGCATCGGTGACCGCCCGATACAGGGCCAGAGTCGTCCGGGCGTTAGCCGTCCAGGAGAATTGCTCGCTGAGCTTCTTCGCTCGCTCACCGTAGTCGCGACGCATCCTCTCCGACTGCGCGAACTGGGCCACCGCGTAGGAGAGCGACGTTGGGTCTCTAGGAGGCACCAAGATCACGTTCTCCCCGCTGACGACGTCAGGTAGTTTTCGCACCGGTCGGGTCGTCACCACGGGAAGGCCGTGGGCAATCGCGTTCATGAACGTGCTCCTGCGCAGCGACAGGCCCTCGGCAAACGGCAACACGCAGATGTCACAGCAATGGAGCCATCGCGAAATCTCGTCCGGCTCAAGCGGGCCCGACTCCACCACCCGCCACTGTCCGATATCGTCAACCGTCTCACGCCGGTCGCGTCGGCGGGAATCTCCCGAAGGCTCACCCGCCCCGATCAGCGCCAGCACGACGTTGTCGCCCAGATGCTGCGTCTGCAGGAGCGCATCCGCCAGCACGCGCATTCCCTTGTTCTTCTGCCGGAAACCGACATGGCCAACCACAAACGCCTTCGGCGGCAGACCTCGCTCTAGTCGGAGTGATCGCCGATCGCCCCCGTCACCCACCGGCAGTACCGTCGGCCCTACCGGCACCAGACTCGCCCGCACCGATTCCACGTCTTTCGCCTCGCCCACCTCGAGCGCCACTCCAAACAGATCCACCGCATCCTCCGGACTCACGAAAATGACGCCATCGCTGTCCTTCGCCAGCCTCTTCACGAGGAACCGTCGCAACGGCCCCACCTTCGGCAAGATGTAAGGCGTCCGCAGGTCGTGCAACGTCGTCACCGTCCGTGCCCGCATCCGGCCCATCCGCATGAATCGCGGCAACAGATTGATGGCCGGGTTCAGCCCAAAAGTCCCCGACTGGTAATGGACGTGCACGATGTCCGGATCGATCCGTTGAATGTGACGCAGCAGCGCCGTCATCGTCGTAAATCCCCATCGGCGCATGACCCGCGCCGCCCGAGGATGGTCGGTCTCCGGTCGGTTTTGCGAGCCGGTGATCACCCAGGTTGTCACACCGAACTGCTCGAGCGTTTCTCGCAACATCGCCACGTGGTCGCCCACACCCCCGATTTGGGGTGGATACTCGCCGGTGACAAAGGCGACGCTCGGCCGCTTCCGCTCAGGCATCGGGCCTCACGCCGCGGATGAACATTCCCAGGGATTTCCAGAGTGTCCCCGCCGAACGGGCCCGCCCCCTCTTGTCCCCGACCGGCAGCAGCATTTTCCCCAGCTCCAAACTCAATTCCAGCGCCAGCGCGACCGCGTAAAAAGCGGCCGCTGCCCGGGCCATTCCAGCTCCCCAGGTCCGCTCCGCGAACCGGACTTTGCTTCGCAAAAAAAGCGCCCGACTCCGGGCCGGAAACTGCCCCGTGCTTTCCCCGCCGTGGTGGACCGCCACCGCCGCCGGCACATACGCGCGTCGCCAACCGGCATCCCGCAACCGCCGGCTCAGATCCAGTTCCTCGCAGTACATGAAATACCGTTCGTCGAATCCAGCTACCTCCTCAAACGCATCACGTCTTACGGCCAGGCAGGCCCCCTCGACCCAGTCCACCCGCGCCGTTAGGCCGGATCGATGCCGGGGTTTGTAGCCAGACAGCAAGATTCTGGTGGGTAGCCAGCGCTCGAATATCGTCCCGTCTAGGAACCAGACTCCGGGAGAGGGGAAGCGACGAACACTGTTCTGTCGGTCGCCTTCGGGTCCCACCAGCATCGGGCCGGTGAGCCCCACCCGCCCCTTCCCCTGGACCGCATCCCAGAGCTCCCGGACCGGGCCTTCCTTGAGTTCAACATCCGCATTTAGGAACA
>CAUYYU010000083.1:0-8047 GCA_963577415.1 Chloroflexota bacterium | reverse complement strand
CACAGCTTCCTGTGGGTGACCCGCCCCGGAATCGCAACCTTCAGCCAGACAACTGTTGTTGTAGGCCGTAGCGCCCGCGTTCAGTTCGTCGACGAACAGGCCTCCGCCACCATCGACGGCTCCGCCTTCGCCGGCGGTCGGGTTGACCTTTTCATTGGTGACAATGCCCGTTTGGACTACACCTTCGTCCAGGACTGGGGCCTGCATACTTCCGCGTTCAAAAGCGTGCGCGCCCAACTGGGGCGCGACGCCGCTTTCAACTACGCGGAGTTCGCGCTGGGCAGCCGTCTGGCCAAATCAACAGTTGAGGGCACCATGCTGCAGCCCGGCGCTCGCTGCGAGCTCTGGGGACTCTCCCTGCTGGACGGCCGCCGCCATCTCGACCACGAAACTCACCAGCACCACATAGCCGATCACACCTTCAGCAATCTGATGTACAAAGGGGTAATCCGGGAGCAAGGCCGCTCAGTGTTCTACGGCATGATTACCGTCGAAAACACCGCCGGCCAGAGTAACTCGTACCAGGCCAACGACAATCTTCTACTGAGCGACGAAGCTCGCGCCGACTCGATTCCCGGTATGGTAATCAAGACATATGACGTGCGGTGCACCCACGGCGCGACCATCGGCCGGCTTGATGAGGAAGAGATGTTCTACTTGCACAGTCGCGGTTTTACGCGCGAGCAGGCCGAATGGCTCGTGGTACGCGGCTACTTCGGCCCGGTCTTGGACCGTGTTGCCAACGATCAGGTCCGTGAAAGTATCGAGGCGGTAGTCCTGCGCCAGGCTGCCTCCAGAGACTAGCGAGTACCACCATCGATCAAGGAAGATACGCGGTCTGCCCCGTCGCTCAGCTGGCCGAAGGCAAAAGCGTTCAGGCGCGGGTCGGCGACAGCCTGATTGCCGTATTTAATGTCACAGGCAAGCTGCACGCCCTCGCCGATCTTTGCAGCCATGCCCAGGCCTCGCTGTCCGAAGGCGAGGTGAGCCTCGGAGCCGTGGCCTGTCCCCGCCATGGAGCTCGATTTGACCTGGAAACCGGGGAAGCGCTGTCCCTCCCGGCCACTCGACCAGTCGCCACTTTCCCCGTCGAAATCGCCGACGGCGAAATCGTGGTAACCGTCACCTAAAGCGATCGATTTGCTGGAAGCGTCGTCAAGGAGCGACCCGTCAAAATGACCCTAGCCGACAAGATGACCCCCATCCCCTCCCGGGCACCCGGTTCGGGCCTCCAGTCCGATTTTCCGATATTGCAGAGGCAGGTCAACGACTACCCGCTCGTGTATCTGGACAACGCGGCCAGCTCCCAGAAGCCGGAGTCGGTCATTGACGCGCTGGATGATTACTACCGTAATCACAACGCCAACGTCCATCGCGGTATTCACACGCTGAGCCAGGAAGCTACCGATCTCTATGAGGGCGCTCGAGCGAAAGTAGCCCGCTTTATCGGGGCAGACCACTCCCACGAGATCATCTGGACACGTGGTACCACCGAATCGATCAACCTGGTCGCCCATTCGTGGGGCCGAAAGTTCCTGCGGCCCGGAGACCAGATCCTGGCCACCGAACTCGAACATCACAGCAATATTGTCCCCTGGCAGTTGCTGGCGCAGGCCACCGGCGCCGAGTTTAAATACGTTCCTCTCCAGAACCACGGCGACCGGCTCGGCCCCGAAGAATTTGAACGGATGATCACGCCGCGCACCCGGCTGATCGCCCTTACCCAGATGTCTAACGTGGTAGGCACCATTCTGCCTGTGAAAGAGATCGCCGAAGTCGGCCATCGTCACGGAGCGGTCGTACTCGTCGATGGCGCGCAGTCAGTACCCCACATGCCCGTCGACGTCACCGATCTCGGTGTGGACTTCATGGCCTTTTCCGCCCACAAAATGCTCGGTCCGACCGGCATAGGCGTGTTGTATGGGCGTACCGAGGTCCTGGAGACGATGGATCCGTATCAGGGCGGGGGCGACATGATCTCCACCGTCTCCATGGAAAAATCGACCTGGAATTCCCTCCCCTACCGATTCGAAGCCGGTACTCCTAACATCTCTGGCCCCATCGGACTCGGCGCCGCCGTCGATTACCTCTCCGGAGTAGGCATGGACGCCATCCACCAGCACGAACAAGAGCTCACCCGTTACGCCCTGGACAAACTGGGGCACATCTCAGGAATCACGCTGTACGGCCCCGAAAATCCACTCACCCGGGGAGCAGTAGTCGCCTTTAACGTCCGCGACGTACATCCCCACGACATCGGTCAGGTATTGGACAGTTACGGGGTTGCCACTCGCGCCGGCCACCACTGCGCCCAGCCGCTAATGCGAGTGCTCGGCGTCGGCTCAACCGTGCGCGCCAGTTTTCACCTCTACAATTCAGAGGATGATGTCGATTCCCTTACTGAAGCGGTAACCAAAGCGGTCTCCTACTTTTCCAGCTGATGCTTGACGATCTTTACAAAGAGATAATCCTCGACCACTACAAATCGCCCCGAAATCGCGGCGAGGCGGTCAATCACGACATCAAAGCCCGGGGCCTGAACCCGCTTTGCGGGGATGACATTGAGATAACGCTCACGGTCGAAGACAGCGTAATCCGGGAGGCGCGCTTCGACGGGCACGGCTGCTCGATCAGCCAGGCTTCGGCTTCCATGCTCACCGAAGAACTCCTGGGGCGGAGCGTCGAGGATGCGATCGAGTTGGCGGACAAGGTTCGCGGGATGATGAAAGGCGAGCTTGAGACCGACGGCGAGGAACTGGGCGACATCGAGGCACTCCGCGGTGTTCAGAAATTTCCGGTTCGTATCAAATGCGCCACGCTCGCCTGGAACGCCCTGAAGCTCGGCATCCAGGAACACCTGCGCGGGTCCGAAGCCGATTTAAGCCGCACTGATGACGGCGCGGCCATCTTTACTGACGAGTAGGACCGCTACACTATTTCTTGGCAGCCGATTGATTAGCCGCACCCTCGAAGGGATTGCATGTCGCGGACCGTCGACTGGGATCTGACGGCAGTTTTCCTCGACCTAGATGACACGCTCTCAGACGAACTTCGCCATATGCGCTCCGCTTACGCGGCATCCCTTCGTCGGCTCAGTGCTCGGCTAACACCGTCGGAGGCCGAGGTAACGCTTGATCGTTACATGGCTATCGCCACGGATTTGTACCGACGCAACGCCTGGGATGAGCTGACCCGGGAGCAACGCCTCGAACTCGCCCTCAAACGGGCGAATGTAGCGCCGGATGCCCAACTTCCGGCGGCGATCGTTCGCGGCTTCTTCAAGAACTATCACGCGGGGATGCGACTGCTGCCAGGAGCGAAACGGTTGCTGAAGGCAGCCGAGCGCTATCGCACCTGCCTGATTTCCAACGGGCAGAGCGAACAGCAGCGCGATAAGTTGCGCCGACTGTCGATTGACACGAGCTTCGACCACATCTTGATCAGTGAGGAGATCGGAATTCGAAAGCCCGATCCGGCCATATTTCGCCGTGCGCTCGATCTCACTGATACGAACCCGGATCAGGCCGTCATGATCGGTGACAATGCCATCGCCGACATCGCGGGCGCAGCAGCCCTCGGAATTCACACTATCTGGGTGAACCTACATAGCTGGGAGTACCCTCCGAAAACCGCGACGCCCGATTACCAAGTGCCAAATGCAGCTGCCGCGGCAACCTTGTTGAAAACGTTCTCGGCCTAAGACCGCATTCTGTCTTTCGCTTTCAGAATCGCGTCGGGGAAATGCGAGCCGCTCGCTTATCTTTCGTGACATATACCCATATTTCTATGTGAATCTTCTCACACACTAACGCGTTAGCGTTCGCGCTTGAAATTATTCAGCTACTGTACATTGCCAGAAATCGCATCGGTAATTCGCCAATCGTCACCGGAAATCATCACAATGTGCCGACTCCCTGATGTATCACGATAGGCCATTTGATTGTTATTATTAGTCCTTAAGTACGCGGCTATATCGTCCCTTTCTACGATGCCCTATCTGGCCCGGAAATCGATAATTCTTTTGTAGCAACTAAGCAAATTCGGGGAACTACCCCGGAAGAAAGGGAGCTGCAGAGATGACAGCGATAAGGAAGATTGGCTGGATGGTGGCGGTACTGGTAGGAGTGGCGCTGATTGGTGTTGGGATCGCTTTTGTGGCCCTGGCTGTGGATGCGAAGGATAGGTTGCGGACGGCGATGGTCGCTGAGGACATTTACACCGGCAAGGATGCGGCGATTCCGAATGCGCTCGTTGCCAATGCCGAGACGGCAGCGCAAGAGGGGCTGCTGACGGAGCACACGCTCGGGCTCTTTGGCCCATACAGTGGCATGGACCGCGAGGACCCGAATCGGGGGAGACCTACCTGACGGCTCTGACGATGCGGAACGCATTGAACCTGAGCGTGATGGGGTTCGGAGTTACCGACCTGGCGATCGGAACCGGAGCGGTTGTGATCCTGATGGGAGCGAGCACGGCCCTGTTCATGGCCCCGGCGCCGTACACGCTGTGGCGACCGACCGCGGCTGCCTAAGCCCCCACTCGGCTACCGTCGCCCCCCCCGGCGGTAGCCGAGTTCTTTTGAACCAGCGGGATGCTAGTCGCCATCAAGTTCCGCCAGAAGTTTCCACAGGGTCGAGTCGCGTTCGAGACGGATGGGCCGTCCGGCGTTGTTGACTAAGGCATGAGTCGTATTGCCGGTTGCGATGACCGAACCATCGAGCCGAATCTCGTATCGAAAATCAAGGCGGGCGCGGCTACGGCCGACGAGCCACAGAGCGATCTCGATCTCGTCCTCGGAACGTAATGACCGGCGAAACTCGGCGGAACAGGCGGTCACGGGAAAGTGGATTCCGGAGTCTTCGATAGTCCTGTAGCTGACGCCCATAGCCCTCAGAAGGCCCAATCGCGCCTCTTCCAGCCAGCGGAAGAAGTTGGAGTGGTGCACGATCCCGCCGGCGTCGGTGTCGGAGAATCGGACCTGTAGCGGTTCGATGTGGTCGGGGGCCCGGCCGTCCCCGGCCTGCACCTCAGGGGCCATCCGCAATACTCGCCATTTCGTTCTCAATCATGGCTACTCGCCCGGACCATCCAGTGAATCGATCTCGATTTCGTAGCCGACAGACGCAATGGCTGCGAGAGTCGCCGGGTCTTCCGCGGCTCCCGCCGGCGTCGGTCTCGGAACGCCGGGAAACTGAGAAGTCCGTCCGCTCAGTAGGTGTAGACCGGAACGGGCGTAGTCGTGGCTGAATAGTTGAGTCACGGGATCCTCCGCCGGTTGAGATCGGGTCGAAGGCGGTGGAATTTTACCGTGTCCGCCGTGCAGAGCGTCGGCGCAAGGCAGCCACAGGCTGTTTCTTCTAGCAGCGGAAGCGAATCGGGGGGTTGGCCGGGCAACGGACCGGCTGGACTTGGTAACCATTATAACGCCGGCGTTACCCCCAAGCCACTAGAACGGGTTTTCTGGAAGTCGGATTGGAGTGCCGAAATCGGGTTGGCAAAGTGGGGTTGAAGGTGGTCACTGGCTGGTTTTTACAGGGTAGCGGCATACGGGCACGCTAGTAGATCGGTTCGGGGGTGGCGGTGGAACAGGCGGCGAGGGTGAAAAGCCCCACTATTACCAACGTGGCAAGCAGTCGGGCTATTTGCGGCATGCGGCGCCAGCTTGAGATGGTATGCAATCGAGCAATCCCGGTGGGTATCCGATCCGGAATGTTTGCAGTCGGTAGTTGGTGAATTGAGTGAGGAACGTGGTCGCCGGGGGCTAGTATCTTCGGCAGCAACTGCCAGGTGATGATCGAGGAGCCAAGGGCCATCGGAATTACGAATCGTCGGGCGGACGGAGAAGAGACGGGGGGAGATCGTCGTTAAGGCTGAGGGGGAGGAGCGGAAAGGGGCGAAGGGGAAAGCGACATCGGCGATGGGTGTGATTTCGACGGCGGATATTGAAATCGGCCCGGATTTCCAGATGGCGCTGGATCACATCGAGAAGGAAGGGCAGTCGGCGTTCATCACGGGAGTGGCGGGAACCGGTAAATCGACGCTTCTACAGTATTTCCAGAAGACGACTAAACGAGCGGTAGTGGTGCTGGCGCCGACGGGGATTGCGGCGATTAATGTGCGCGGACAGACGATTCACTCGTTCTTCCGCTTTCCACCGAAGCTGATTGAACCGGCGGAGCTGAGTCGTGATCGCAACACAAGCCTGTTTCAGAATCTGGAAACGCTGGTGATCGATGAGGTCTCGATGGTGCGGGCGGACCTGATGGACGGGATCGACCGGGCGATGAGGGTCAATCGAGGACGGGAGGGGGAGCCGTTTGGCGGGGCGCAGGTGGTGATGTTCGGTGATCCGCATCAACTGCCGCCGGTGGTATCGGACGGCGAACTGGGGGAGTACTTGCGGGACCTTTACGGAGGCATTTACTTCTTCCATGCACCGGCGGTGAAGAACAATCGCCTACGCCTGATCGAGCTGACGGAAAGATATCGACATCGAGACGCGGGGTTCATATCGATATTGGACGCGATTCGGAATAATGAGATGGACGAGTACACGCTGGACGAGCTGAATCAGCAGGTCGCGGAGGCGATGAGGCCGGAGGACATGGAGGAATACGTGACGCTGACGCCTACGAACGCGGCGGCGAACAATATCAATGCGGCGATGCTGGAGGATCTGGGCGGGCGGGAGTATGAGTACGGGGCGACGGTGAATGGCAGTTTTGGGGAGAGGGCGTTTCCGACGGACACGAGATTGAAATTGCGGGTGGGAGCGAGGGTGATGACGCTGAAAAACGACCCGGCGGGCCGGTGGGTGAACGGGACGCTGGCGACGGTGGGGCGGCTGACGGACAGGAAGGTGTGGATTACGACGGAGGATCGCGAGCACGAGCTGAAGCCGGCGGAATGGGAACAGACGAAATACGAGTACGACTCCACGACGCGACGAATCGAGCAGAACGTGACGGGATCGTTTAAGCAATTTCCGATCCGGCTGGCGTGGGCGTTGACGATTCACAAGTCGCAGGGGCAGACGTTTGACAAGGTGTTCATCGATTTTGGGTGGGGGACGTTTGCGCATGGTCAGGCGTATGTGGCGCTGAGCCGGTGCAGGACTCTTGAGGGGGTGAGGCTGGGGCGGGCGGTGAGGCCGAGCGATATTTTGCTGGATCGGGCGGCGCTGGAATATCGGGAGGCGTTTTCTTAGGCGCGAGGTGGCTTGTTGGCGGTGGGGAGGGGGATTTAGACGGGAGCCAGGTCGGCCCAGGTGGGTCCGGCGGCGATGTCGACTTTGAGGGGGACGGCGAGCCGGTAGGCGCCTTCCATGACTTCGCGGGCAAGTTGGGCGAGGGCGGGTACGTGGGATTCGGGGAGTTCGAAGAGGAGCTCGTCGTGGACTTGCAGGATCATGCGGGCGGGCAGGCCGGATTCGGCGAGGCGATGGTCCATCTGAATCATGGCGATCTTCATGATGTCGGCGGCGGTGCCCTGGATGGGCATGTTGATGGCCATGCGCTCGCCGGCCTGCCGCTGGGTGTGGTTGCGGGCGCGGAGCTCGGGCAGGTAGCGGCGGCGGCCGAGGAGGGTGGAGACGTAGCCGTGGGAATGGGCGGACTTGATGGTGTCGTCCATGTAGGCGCGGATGGAGGGGTATTTCTTGAAGTAGGACTCGATGAGGTCTCTGGCTTCGACGATAGAGAGGTCGGTGCGGGCGGCGAGGCCGTGCTGGGTGATGCCGTAGATGATGCCGAAGTTGGTGGTCTTGGCGACGCGGCGCTGGGTGGCGGTGACGGAATCGGCGGCGACTTCGAACATCTGGGCGGCGGTGGCGGTGTGGATGTCTTCGTCGTTGAGAAAGGCGCGGATCATGAACTGGTCTTCGGAGATGTGGGCGAGGACGCGGAGCTCGATCTGGGAGTAATCGGCGGCTAGAAGGACGTGGCCTTTTTGTTCGGCGATGAAGGCTTTGCGGATGAGCTGGCCGCGCTCGGTGCGGACGGGGATGTTTTGTAGATTGGGGTTGTTGGAGGAGAGACGGCCGGTGGCG
>CAUYYU010000082.1:0-8099 GCA_963577415.1 Chloroflexota bacterium | reverse complement strand
ACATCGGGATCGAGAACGGGGACGGCGGAGAGGAGCGCCCGGGAGTAGGGATGGAGGGGGTGGGCGTAGAGATCGGCGCTGGGGGCGAGTTCGACGATCCTGCCCAGGTACATGACGGCGATGCGGTCGCTGATCTGGCGCACGACCTTGAGGTCGTGGGAGATGAACAGATAGGCGACGCCGAGCTGGTCCTGGAGATCGAGGAAGAGATTGATGATCTGGGCCTGGATGGAGACGTCGAGGGCGGAGACGGGCTCGTCGCAAACGAGGAAGGTGGGCTGGACGGCGAGGGCGCGGGCGAGGGCGATGCGCTGGCGCTGGCCGCCGGAGAATTCGTGGGGGTAGCGAACGGAGTGGTTGGGGCTCAGGCCGACGAGGTGGAGCAGCTCGGCGACGCGATCGCGGCGATCCTGGCGGGAATCGCCGATCTTGTGAACACCGAGCGGCTCTTCGATGATTTTTCCGACGGTCATGCGGGGATTGAGGGAGCCGAAGGGGTCCTGGAAGATCATCTGCATGTGGCGGCGGGCGCGGCGCTGCTCGGCGACGGGCAGTTCGACGAGATTGCGCCCTTCGAAAATGACTTCGCCGGAGGTCGGGGTCTCGAGCTGGAGGACGGCGTTGCCGGTGGTGGTCTTGCCGCAACCGGACTCGCCGACGAGGCCGAGAGTCTCGTTGGGGCGGATGCTGAAGCTGATGCCATCCACGGCGCGGACGCTGCCGACCTCGCGGCGGAAGATGGCGCCGCGAACTACGGGGAAGTACTTGGTGAGGTCGCGAACTTCGAGGAGGGGCTGGCTGCCGTTGTCGGAGGCGGTGGTGGCGGCGGACGTTTCTTGGATCATCGCAGGTCTCCAGTGTCTACGTCCACGAAGCAGCGGATCGCATGGCCGGGTTCGAGGTCGTCCAGTTCGGGCAGGTCGGTTTTGCATTTGTCGTGGACGAAAAGGCAGCGCGGGGCGAAGGGGCAGCCGGCCGGGAGGGCGGTCATGTCGGGAGGGGCGCCGGGGATGGTGGAAAGGCGGTCGTCCTGGTTGGTTTCGGCGCCGGGCATGGAGCCGAGGAGCCCGATGGTGTAGGGATGCCGGGGATTATGGAAAATATCGCGGACGGAACTCCGCTCGACGATGTAGCCGGCGTACATGACGATCACCTCATCGCAGAAACCGGCGACGACGGCGAGGTCGTGAGTGATGAGGACGACGGCCATGTCGAGATCGCGACGCAGGTTTGAGAGGAGCTCGATGACCTGGGCCTCGATGGTGACGTCGAGGGCGGTGGAGGGCTCGTCGGCGAACAAAAGCTGGGGCTGGCAGGAGATGGCCATGGCGATCATGACGCGCTGCTGCATGCCGCCGGAGAGCTGGTGGGGAAAGTCTTTGACCCGGTCTTCGGGAGAGGGAATACCGACCTGGTCGAGCAGCTCGATGGCGCGGGCGGTCGCGGCTTTTTTGTTGAGGCCGAGGTGCAGGCGCAGGGATTCTTCTATCTGAAAGCCGATGGTGAGGACGGGATTGAGGGAGTTCATCGGGTCCTGGAAGATCATGGAGATATCGCCGCCGCGAATCTTGCGCATTTCCGACTGAGAGAGGGTGAGGAGGTCCTGGCCCTGGAATCGCACATCGCCGGCGACAATCCTGCCAACGGGCCGGGGGACAAGACCCATGACGGCGAGGGAGCTGACGCTCTTGCCGCAGCCGGACTCGCCTACGATGCCGAGAGTTCCGCCGGCCTTGAGGGAATAGGAGATGCCGTTGACGGCGCGGACGATGCCCTCGTCAGTATGAAACTGAACTTCGAGTCCGTCTACCTGGAGGATGGCTTGGGAATCGGTCATGTTTTTCCTCCAGAGGTAGATTGAGGTTCACCGTAAAGCGGTAGCCAGTAAGAGCGGTAGAGATGGTCGCACTGGTGGGAGCAGACGCGGAGGCCGTCGTTGGCGACCCAGATGTCGCGGGGAATCATCTGACCGCACATCTGGCAGTTGATGACGTTGGGGTCCCACCAATCGCTGGCGATGATCTCCCAGTGACCGGCGGGCTCGGGCAGGTCCTTGCGGAGGGCAGCCAGGGAGGAAATCTGGGCCTTGTGGCGGCCGTTGCTCCGGCCGGCGGGCAAGCCGCGCTGGTCGGCGACGGTGGCGGCGCCGGCTAGGGGGCGGGAACGCAAGTCGGCGGTCGCTTCGGGGTCGATCTCGTACTTGCGCCCGACGGCTTCGATGGCAACGCCGTAGTCGTCGCTAGCGCCCTGGATGGAGACGAAGCCTTCGCGGACGTCGGCGAGGACGGATTCCGGGGGGCGCTCCCGGGCTAAGCCGAAGCCGCCGCCGCCGGGAGTGCGCAGGAGGACCTGGTCGCCGAGTTTCAATCTGATGTTGGAGATGCGGGAGTTGCTGGGGATGCCATAGGCGTCGCGGAAGGTGACGAAGTCGTCGGCGCCGGCGAGCTTGATGAGAATCCGTGAATTCTCGCCGCCTTCACCGCCGAAGATGCCCCAAGGCTGCATGATCATGCGGTCGAAGAGGGCGGATATGGTGATTTCGGGGGCACGGACTTCGAGGATGCGGTCGGAGCCGAGCCCGCCGCGGTGACGGCCAGCGCCGCCGGAGTCGGCCCGGAGGTGATAGGACCGTTCGATAAACGGGTAGCGGGTCTCAAATATCTCGACCGGGGTGGTGGGGGTGTTGCCGTTGGGGATGACCTGATGGCTGTTGCCGTCGGCGTCGTGGCGGCCGCCCCAGCCGACGCCGTCGAAGTGATAGTGGACGTAATAAAGGCCGCTGTCGGGGTGGACGCCGCCGAAGAGGAAGTTGCAGGAGGTGGAGCCGGTGTCGGCGGAGACACGCTCGGGGACGGCCTGGGCGAGGGCGCCCATGGTGACGCCCCAGATGCGAGGGTGGGTCTCGGTGTTGCCGCCGACGCAGGCGCCGGGGTGGACGACGTTGGTGATAGTGCCGGGTTTGGCGACGACGGTGATGGGGCGGTAGGCGCCGTCGTTGTGGGGGATGTCGTTATCGGCGAAATGAAAGACGGCGTTGTAGACACCGGAGGCGGTGACGCCGTAGGAGCAGTTGAGGACGTGCTCGGCCTGGGGATCGCTGGCGCTGAAGTCGGCCAGGATGTTGCCGTCCTCGACGACGAGGGTGAGGCGAATCCAGTCGCGCACGGGCTCTTCGCGGGCGTCTTCCATGCAATCTTCGAAGGTGTAGACGCCGTCGGGGATGGCGCGTATCTCCTCGCGCATCCAGCGTTCGGCGTGATCCAGGAGAAGCTGGCTGATTTCCTTGATCTGCTCGACTCCGTAGGCGTCGAGCAGTTCGTGGACGCGACGCTCGGCGACGGTGAGCGAGGCGACCATGGCGTGGAGGTCGCCCCAGGAATATCGGGGGGCGCGATGGTTGGCCATGATCATGCGCCAGACGTCGTGGTTGTATTCACCTTCGCGGATGAGCCAGACGGGAGGTACGCGGAGGCCCTCCTGGTAAATCTCGGTGGCGGTGGCGGCGAAACCGCCGACGGCCTGGCCGCCGATCTCGACGAGATGGGCGATGTTGGCGACGTAGCCGAAGAGCTCGTCTTCGTAATAGACGGGCTTGATGACGACGTGCTCGGGCATGTGCACGCCACCGCGGTAGGGATCGTTGTGGATGACGACGTCGCCGGGTTTGAGATTTTCGGCGCCGAGCTCGGCGATGAGCCACTTGACGACGAAGCGGATGGCGCCGACCTGGGCGGGGCAGAACTCGGTCTGGGCGAGCATCTCGCCGTCGTGGTTGAAGAGCACGCAGGAGAAGTCGCGGCTCTCGCTGAAGATGGGCGAGTAGGCGGTGCGGATCATCGTGGTGCCCATCTCGCGGCAAATGCCGACCAGCCGGTTATGGACGACGGTGAGGGTTACCGGGTCCACGTGCGGGGTGTCGGTGGGGGCGCTCATGCGGGGATCATATCTTCGCGCCGGCCTGAGAGCGGGCGGCGTTGGTGGCGGTGGTTGACGGGGAAGACGGGAATTCGATGACCGCGATGCCCCGGGAAGTGACGGTCAGGGTGTGGCCGGGATGGAGGAGGATGGTGGAATCCAGCTCTTCAATAACGGCGGGGCCCTGCAAAACCTGGTCGGGGGTGAGGTCTTCGCGCTGGTAGACGGGGCAGGGGTCGGCGCCGGCGTCGGGGAAGATCACGTCGCGGATCGAGCGCGGCTCGGCGGGCGAACCGGCGGCCAGGAGGGGGAGGGTGGGGCGGTCGGCGGAACCGGCAACGGTGAGGTTGAAACGGACGATCTCGATGACCTCGCCGGCGATGCGGTATCCGTACATCTCCTCGTGGTGGGCGTGGAAGGACTCGACGAGCGCGGCCAGGGCGTCGTCGTCGATCTCACCAGCAGGGATGGCGATTTCCTCTTCGTAATTCTGGCCGAGGTAACGCATGTTGCTGGAGCGGCGCACGGTGGGTTCGCCGGTGAAGCCTTCCTCGCGGAGTTCGGCGACGGCCTCATCTTCGAGAACTTGCACGCGGCTGTTAATGGCGGCGGCGTCGAGGGAGTCGGAGCGCACGATATGGGTCCAGGTCTTGTCGACGCGCATGTCGGCGAGGAGGGTGCCGAAGGCGGAACTGAGGCCGGGATGGGGCGGGACGATGACGCGTCGGGCGCCGACGGCGAGGGCGATGGCGGCGGCGTGCAGGGGACCGGCGCCGCCGAAGGCGACGAGGGTAAAGTTGCGGGGATCGAGGCCCTGGCGAACGGTGAGCTGGCGCATGGCTTCGGCGACGTTCTCGTTGGCGACTTCGATGATGGCCTGGGCAGCCTGCTCGGGTTCGAGTCCGAGAGTGGCGGCGATGGCGGCGACGGCTTCGTGGGCGCGATCGGCGTGCAGCTTTACCTCTCCGCCAAGGAAGTTGTCGGGATCGAGGCGGCCTAGGACGATGTTGGCGTCGGTGATTGTGGGGTCGACACCGCCGAGGCCGTAGCAGGCGGGTCCGGGCTCGGCCCCGGCGCTCTGGGGACCGACTTTGAGGAAGCCTCCTTTGTCGATCCAGGCGATGGAGCCGCCGCCGGCGCCCATGGTGGTCATTTCAATGAAGGGAGCGGAGACGGGCAGGCTGAATTCGAGCTCCCATTCGGTGGTGTAGCCGATGTGGCCGTCGGCGACGACGCCGACGTCGGCGCTGGTGCCACCCATGTCGAAGGTGATGACGTCGGTGTCGCCGCAGAGTTCGCCGTAGTACTGGCCGGCGATGACACCGCCGGAGAGACCGGAGAGCAGGGTGTGCACGGGACGCTGGGTGGCAGCGGCAGAGAGTAACTGACCGCCATTGGATTTCATGAGAGCCCAGGGTTTGCTGAAGCCGAAATCGCGGAGCTTGGTCTGCATGCGATTGACGAAGCGGGTGACCAGTGGGCGCACGTAGGCATCAGCCAGGGTGGTGCTGGCGCGCTCGTACTCGCGCCAGATGGGGGCGACTTCGTGGGATACGGAGACGAGCAGGTCGGGGAACTCGCGGGCGAGGTGATCGCGCACGATGCGCTCGTGGTCGGGGCGCACATAGGAGAAGAGGAAGTTGATGGCGATGGTGACATCGGCGTCCGGGTCCTCGTCAAGCCGCTCGCGGATTTCGTCCGTGAGCTTTTCCAGAGCCTCGGGTTCGAGGGGCTCGATGACCCGGCCGGCGTAGTCCACGCGCTCGGCGACGCCGAGGCAGTCGTCTCGCCGCACGAGGGGCAGGGGACGTTGCCAGGAGAGGTCGTAGTGGAACTTGCGGCTGATGCGCTGCAGGAACGGGATGTCTTCCAGTCCGGCGGTGGCGACGTAGATGACGCGGGCGCCGGTGCGCTGCAGGAGGGAGTTGACGGCGACGGTGGTGCCCAGGACTAGGTTGTTGATGGTTTCCGGTTCGACGGCGGAGCGAGTGACGGCGTCGAGGATGGCTTCGCTGGGATCGGACGGGGTGGAGGGGCGCTTGACCACGGAGACTTCGCCGGTGGCGACATCCATGACGACGAGATCGGTGAAGGTGCCGCCGGTGTCGATGCCGATGCGGACGCCGTTTGCCGTGTTGGTCTGAGCAGTCATCCGTTCATCTGAAATTTCGGCGCCTGGCCGAGGAGAATGCGGCGGACTTCGGCGTCGGCGTCCATCTCGACTTCCATGAGGGATAGGTCTGATTTCCAGCCAAGATGAGGGGTGAGGACCAGGTTGCGGGACTGCAAGAGGGGGTCGTCCCAGTCGGGAGGCTCGGGATCGAGCACGTCCAGGCCGGCGCCGGCCAGATGGCCGCTTTCGAGCGCGGCGTGCAGGGCGGCCTGGTCGATGAGGGCTCCGCGGGAGACGTTGATGAGGTAGGAGCCGGGCTTCATTTGCGCGAGCTCGTCGGCTCCGATGAGCCCGCGGGTCCCGTCGGTGAGAGGCAGGTGGAGACTGACGGCGTCGGACTGAGCGAGCAGCTCGGGCAGGTCCGCGCAGAGCCGAATGTCGGAATCGGCGGGAGAAGTGCGGTCGGGGTCGAGATAGGGGTCGTAGGCGACGATGTGCATGCCGATGCCGGAGGCGATGCGGGCGGTTTCGCGACCGATGCGGCCAAGGCCGACGAGACCGAGGGTCTTGCCCCGGAGACGGATGGGGGAATAGGTGGGACCGTAGGTGTCCCAGTGCTGGCGGTTGCGGATGTCGTCGTTGGCGGGGCCGACCTGGCGGGTAAGGGAGAACAGAAGGGCGATGGCCTGCTCGGCGACATCGGTGGAGAACGCCCGGGGGGAGTTGGAGACGATGACGCCGCGTTCGGCGGCGGCGACGCCGTCGATCTGATCGGTGCCGACGCCATACATGATTACGGCCTTGAGACGAGGGGCGTGATCGAGCAGCTCGGCGTCGACGGGGGTGGTGTCGAGCATGATGGCATCCACGTCGCGGACGAGCTCGAACAGTTCGGCGCGGGAGGGCTCGAGGTTGACGACGACGTCGGCGATGTCGGCGAGCTCCCGTATCTCAACGTCGGTGTGCGGCAGGAACATGCCGGTGATGAGTATCTTGAAGCGGCCGGTGGCCGGGCCGGCTTTGTCGTGGGGGGCGGTGGGGGTTTCCACGCCGGCGTTCTGGTCGGGACTCATGTGGTGACGGGAGTGCGGGACTGGAAGTACCTGGCGCATTTGGTCTCAAGGAATTCGATGCTGAGTTTCATCCAGAGCTGCGGGTCGTACTGGGGCAGGCAGCAGGTTTCGATGCAGTGCGAGATGGAGTCGGGATCGGGAGCGTTTTGCTGGAGGATTTCCAGAATCTCGGGAATCTCGACGTTGCCATAACCAAGCGGGGCGTGGAAAAACTGGGGCTCGCCGGTGGTGGTGATCGACTGCACGCGCATGTCTTTGATGTGGGTCATGACGGTGTAGGGGGCGGCGAGGTGGGCGGCATCGACCTGGTCCTCGACGACGGAGTAGCAATTGGCGAAGTCGTAGTTGATCTGGAGCCAGGGGGAATCGACCGCCCGAACGAACTGGACGATCTCGCTGATGCGGTAGTCCATGTGGTTCTCGAAGGCCAGGACGATACCGGTGGCTTCGGCGTCTTCGACCAGTTCGCCCAGATTGCGGGCGATATTTTCGATCTGGCGGGACATGGGGATTTCGCGGCTGAAATGCCCGAAGCGCAGGCCGCCGTTGGGGACGGGCTGACCTTCCGCTCCGGGAGGGTCGGAGTTGACGAGAGCGGTGAGCTTGATGCCGACGGCCTGCATCTGACGCAGCCGGGTGGCGGCCGCCGCGCGGATGGCGGGCCACTCTTCGGGCTCGACGGCCCAGGCCATGCCCAGGGAGCCGATCCATTCGATGCCACGATCCGCGAGGCGCCGTCCGGCGGCGGCGCACTCGTCATCGTCGGCGAAATCCTTGGAGGACATGTAGAGCGAGTCGAGATGCCATTCTTCGCAGCGATCGGCCCACCAGGCAACGGGAAGCTCGTCCATGCTGTCGGGCCCGGTGGTGACGGTGCCGTAGGGATGGGCCATCCCGCGGAACCCGTATTCGGGCTGGTCGATGCGGAGGCCGGGATAGGAAACCCAGCGGTAGGCGGCCTGAGAAAGTCCGAGTCTCATTTGTCGTCCTTATGGGTA
>CAUYYU010000081.1:0-8131 GCA_963577415.1 Chloroflexota bacterium | reverse complement strand
AATACAACGTCGACGCGGCGGGCCGCCACCAGGCGAAGCAGATGCCAGCCGAGCCGCAGGATGACTCCGAAACGCGAGCCTCCCTCCGAATTTCGCAGCAGGATCACGGTGACGTTGGAGGGCAGTTCGGGCGAGCGGACGCGGGAGGCGAGCACGGTGAGATGCTCGCAGCGGGCAGCGATGGCGGCGGCCCAGTCGTGAGCGACCCGCATGTTTGAACTTGCCGGGTCGAGCTCCTGGGTGATCATCAGGACCTTCACGCGGTGCGCCGTCGTTCCTGCTCTTCGGCCAGGCGGAGATAGGCCTGAGCGTAGTTGTCCAGCGTGGTCCTGCGTTCGAAAGGCTGGACGGCGGCTTGAGCGAGGCGGGCCATGCGCGCCCCGGCGGCGGGATCGTTGAGCATTTCGAGCAGCGCGGTGGCGATATCCGCCGGCTGCCAGTCGACCAGCCGGCCGGTCAGCCCGTCGTCCAGCAGCTCGGGCATGATGCCGACGGCCGTGGAAACCACGGGCGTGCCGCAGGCCATCGCCTCAAGGCAAACCCGGGGACCGCCCTCCGAGTAAGAGGCGCAGAGCAGCAGGCGGGAACGCCGGTAGCAATCGGCCAGATCGGACGGGGAGTCCACCCAGGGGCGAATCTCAAAGCGCTCGCTGAGACCCCGCTGCTGCAGGTCCGATTTCAAGGCCTCGGCCCGGGGGCCGTCGCCGACGACCAGAAAGCGAATCTCCGGCAGCGCGCGGGCCACGATGGCTGCGGCCCCGGCTAGGAGGTCCAGACCCTTGTTGGAGTCAAGCCGGCCGCAGAACATTACGTCCCACGAGGGCTCAACAGTGCCTGCGGCCAGCTGAAAGACGTCGAAATCGAGATACACCGACGGAAGGACCAGGATCTTATCCGTCGGAACCCCCCATTGCCTGAGGAGCGAGGGCATCTGCACGTTATTCACGGCTCGAAAGACGGTCGCCCGGTGACGGGCGCGTCTTACGTAGTAGCGGGCAATCCACTTCTGGGCGCTTTCCTTCATCGAGCCGGCCCGGGGGTGGCCGGGAACGTGGTGGATTTCGGAGACGTAGGGGATGCCGAGGCGGGAGCGGATTTCCATCGCGGCGAATCCGTTACTGAAAACGCCATGGTCGTGGCTGATCGCCAGCGCGTAATGACGTTGCCCGGCTAACTCTCTGACCATGCCAACGATGAAGCGACGCTGCGCGAAACGCGAGCGGGGTGAGGGGTGGACGTAGACGTTGTCAAAAAGGGTGGTGGGCTGGGCGTCGGCGTGGCCGGGAGTGAGGACGTCGATCCTGTCCCAGTGCGAGGCGAGGCCGGCCAGCGTCGTGTGGAAGGCGCCGACGCGACCCCGGGCTATATCGCGGTCGCCGCTGTACATGAGCAGGTTCAAGCCGTGAATAACCGCCAGAGAATGGACTGCACGGATGACATTATGTCAAAACAGAAGCTGTGGACGGGGAATTCGAGCGCGGCGGGAGCTAAAAGGAAGTAGGCAGCCGGTCAGAGATCAAAATAGGCGCGGATGTTTGCCACCGCCAACAGCGTGAGACCGGCCCCGGTGGCCAGCATGCCCGCCGCGGCAGCTCCCAGCACGACCGCCAGGAGATGGGTCGAGAGGCCGGCCGTGCGCTCGGCCGTCATGCCGACAAAGAGTGACCCGCTGAATCTGTCGATGCGCAGCGCGTAGTGACCGGGCTCGAGTCCGTCGAAGCTGATGACGTTGGGCGGAGCATCGAGTTGCGGAGAGTCTGGATAGCCTCGCACACGCACGACGCGACCGGGGATGTTCTGCGGCGCCCCGCGACGGGCCACAGCCCGCCGATAATGTCGCCCTCCCCCGAAATCGCGTAGAGGCGAATCGCGGAGACGTTGGGGACGACGTCGATGGGCACGATGAGAGCGCTGGCCCGAGGAGTCACGAAGATGGAGTTGCGCCACACCAGCCACTCTTCAGGCGCCTTCAAGGCGACCGCGGTGAACCACGCCAGGGCCGAGACGATGAAGGCGATAAGCAGTCCTTTGCCCAGCCTGAAGTTCAGATCGGCGACGGGTCCCATCCAGGGCGGCACGCTGCGCCCGGTTTCGCGGTCGATGACATCCGTGGCGCTGATAATGGGATCGCTCGCCGGGCGCTCGGTGATGCGGCGGCGCAACTCGCTGATCTCAAGTTTCAGTCGGCCGAGACCGGTCTGGTCGCGCTGAAAGTCCGAGACCGGCAGAGCAGGGTCTTCGAGTTCGGATTCGGCCACCGGCAGGCGACGTTCGACAAGGTAATCCAGCAGGCCGCCGGCGGTGACGATAAACAGAACGGCCCCGGCAAGCGCGGCCAGGCCAAACCACATCAGTAGCAGGCCGTCGGCTTCGGTGGCCTGGTAGAGGCCACCAGGGACCTCGTAGACGGCCTGGCGAGTTAGCGCGTCCCCCTGGACGAGACGCTGGCGAAAGGCCCAGGTGAGGGCGAGCAGGAGAAAGACGGCGAACACGGCGACTCCGGCGCCGATCCGGCCCCAACCGGAGTGAAGACCCAGAACGTAACGACGCGAAATGCCGGCCACTCCCCCCGCGATGGTGAGAACCAGCACCAGCGACCAGGTGGCGGCGAGGACGGCCTTGAAATTGCCGGACGGCGTGCCGGCGCCGAAGCGGATGATGGTGGCGGCAGCGAGCGCCAGAGTCCACGGAACGACGGCCACGGCGAGCCCGGATGTTAGCCCTAGGGCGATGACGGTGCGAGGAGCGGCGGCACGAACAGCCTCATCGATAGCCGTCCGGCCGCGCAGGCCGCGGGTTAGGAATTCGAGCATCAGGGGCGTCGCCGCGAGGCGGGTCCGCCGGGTGGGAGAAGATGGAGGGCCATGGGTCAGACCCTCGCGGCGGAACGCAGCAACTGGAGGGTTTCCGCGACCTGCCGGTCCCACGAGTAGTGGTCCATCCCGCGGCGGGCGCCATCGCGGAGGCTACCGGCCAGCTCGGACTCCTCAAGCAGCCTGTTAACGGCCGCGACCATCGCCGGGTGATCGCCGTACGGGACCAGAAGAGCGTTCTCGCCGGAGTCAAGGATTTCCAGATTTCCGCCGACATCGGTGGTGACGATGGGAGCGCCCGCCCGGCGAGCCTCCAGCACCACGTGGGACATGCCTTCGTAGCGGGTATTGAGGACGAAAACGTCGGCGGCGGCGAGATAGCTGTGCACGTCTTCCTGGTCCACCGCACCGACGAAGACCACCGGCGCATCCAGGGCGCCGGCCAGGGATTCCAGCGAGCGGCGCTCGGGCCCGTCGCCAACGATCACCAGAGTCGCGCCCCTCCCAAACCGGGGGGCCATGCGAATCAGGTCGTCGACCTGTTTCCATGGGTAAAGCCGGGCGACCGTGAGGACCAGCGGGCCGGTTACCCCTAGGTTCGCGCGAATTTCAGCGGCGGGGAGGCGATCGTGCGGCGCGCTCACCAGGGCGTTGTTGACGACGGTTATGCGGGATTCGGAGACGCCCCACCCGCCCACCAGGCCCCGCAGATAGTTGCTGGGAACGACCACCCGGCCGGCCAGGCGGCAGTAGAGACGCTGCGCCAGTCGAACCAACTCGACTCTGAGCGGGTAGCGGCTGGACTGGTACAGGTCGATACCGTCGTTGGTCCAGACGTGCCGGATTGCGTATTCCCAGGAGAAGTCGCCCACGACCTTGAGGATAGCCGGGCAGAAGGCGAGCCGGGCCCCGGCGGTGGCGGGAAGCTCCAGCCCGTTCACGTACACGACATCGGAGAAAAGGGCCGTGAGCCAGGTCCAGATGAAGACGAGAGCGAACCGCAGGGGGACCGGGAGACGGCGAGAAACGCGGCGGACGGGATACGGCTCCGGTCCGGGTAGGCGGGGGTCTTCGGCGCAGACGATGACGCGCACCCGGTGCCCGCGAGCGAACAGCTCGCCGGCGAGGCGGGAGATATGGGTAGCCGGTCCACCGATGTCGGGCGGAAACAGGTTGGAGATCAGCAGGATGCGCATCGGTTCAATTCCAGAGGGCGGAAGCGTCTCAGGTTGCCGCACGGCGGCGGCGGGCACAAGCCGGCGCGCGGCGGCGAGATCAGGCTCGTTCCTTGCGCCACCAGGCGCTATGGGAGTGGGGGTCGTGATTCGGGGGATCGCCGTGGACGAAGCCGGCGAATTGCAGGGAGTCCTGCCGGCGCAGGGCGGCGGCGATGACCTGCCCGTGCAGGATCTTGAGCCCGGAGTCGCGGTCCAAGCCGAAGGTTTGCAGAGCCTCTTCGTAGGCCTGGCTGGCTTCTTCATCTTTGAGCAGCAGGTCGATAAACCGGCGGGTGGAAAATTGGCAGACCGGAAAGCCCTGCACCAGGCCGGCTACCACAGGTTCGAGAATGCTCAGGGCATGGGTGATGTCCGGCTCCTGGAACGCGCCGCTATCGGGACTCATGGCCGGCGCTGGGCTTCAGGTTGCGGCGGGAGATCAGGCGGCATCGACGTAATTCTCGCAGCAGGGGCCGCCCTCGAGCACGCCAATCGCGGCCCGGATGTAGTTGTCATCCAGAGTGCCAAGCTCACCGCCGTTGAACGCCAGGTCAAAATCCGGGGAGATGCCCTCGCCGTCCAGGTGCTGGCCGTCGGGCGTGAGCCAGATGGCCACCGTGACCCGGACCACGGACTCGTCGGAGAGGGAATACGGGATCTGCACGGAGCCTTTGCCGAACGTCGTTTCGCCGATGAGAACGCCGCGGCCGTAATCGCTGATAACTCCGGCGACTATTTCGGAGGCGCTGGCGCTGCCGCCGTTAATTAGTACGGCAACCGGAAGATCGGGAATAGTGGGTGAGCTGGAGGAGCGGAAAATGCGCTCGCCCTCGTCCCGCGTGTTCTCGCGCACCACGATCGTATTTCGCGGGACGAATTCGCTGGACACGTCGATCGCGGATTCGAGAAAGCCGCCGGGGTTGTTGCGCAGGTCGAGGATGATGCCCAGAACCCCGGCCTCACGAAAGTTCCGCAGGACGGTGCGCAGGTCGTCGGCCGTGTGCGAGCCGAACGTGGTGAGGCGAACGTAACCGTAGCCGTCGACGACGTCGGAGACAACGGACGGCACGACGATTTCGTCGCGCACAACGGTGAAAGTGAGAGGCTCGGACTCCCCGGCGCGCTGGATGGTGAGGACGACTTCGGTGCCACGGGGACCCCGGACCTGTTTGACGATATCGGCCAGGTCCCGGCCACGGGTGGCGAGGCCATCCACGCTGATTACGACATCACCGGCCTGAATTCCGGCTGACTCGGCGGGGCTGCCGGGAAGGGGCCGGACGATGCGAAGGTGGCCATTGTCGTCGAGTTCCACCGTGGTGCCGATTCCGTCGAAAGACCCTTCGAGGCGTTCGCGGTCGAGGCGAGCCAGATCGGCATCCACATAGGCCGTGTGGGGATCGCCGATCGAAGCGACCATTCCGCGGGTGGCGCCGCGAACCAGCTCGGCCACATCCCGCGGCCCCTCGTAGTAGGTCTCCTGCAGTCGATCCCAGGCTTCCCAGAAAATGTCGAATTCGGAGCTGGCCTCGTCCAGAAGTTCGGGCGACGGCTCCTGGTTAGCGACGCCGGGAGGGCCGTCGACGGTGAATCCGGCGGCGGCATAACCGGCAAAAAAGGTGCCGGCGATGGCCACGCCGGCTATGACTATCAGGATGAGACGCACCTTCATGTTGGCTGTCCTTCAGACTTGGGATGGGCGGTTGTGGTCAGCGGAAAAACCGTACTGTTGACGGGGTTGGATTCAAGCTAGCACAGCCGGGTCGGGCGGAAATCAAATAGCGGGGTCGCTAGCCAATGACCAGACGAGGATTCAGCTGAACGCCGTTAAGCCGGTATTCGAAATGGAGGTGCGGGCCGGTGGTCCAGCCGGTCAGGCCCACGTAGCCGATCACCTGGCCGGCGCTGACGATCTCGCCCGCCACGACCGGCGGCGGAAGGGTGATATCAGCCATGTGGCCGTACAGGGTCTCCTCGGTGACGTTGTGGGCGATGATTACCGTCATGCCGTAGGATCCCCGGCGATCTCCCGGCACGGCATAGTCGGCGTAGAGCACCACCCCGGCACTGGCGGAGAGGATGGGGGTTCCGAGGGGCGCGGCGATGTCCATGCCGACGTGTGGACACTGACCGAATGTACAGCCGCCGTACTCGGTGGTGATGATGCCCAGCAGCGGCCAGATATACCCGCCGGCGCCACCATCGGCCGCTGCGGCGGCCCGGGCCTCCTCGATGCGACGCTGGCGCTCCAGCTCGGCGATTTCGGCGGCGCGCTCGGCGCGCAGGCGGCCGATGCGGGCGTTGATCGCGGCTGCTTCCGCTTCAAACGCCGCGATGTCCTCTTCGGCCCCGCCCTCCTGCGCGGCGACCTCATCGATAAGCGCTTGATGCTCCGCCGTCCTACGGTCGAGTTCAGCCTGCACCAGTTCACGACTGGTCTTGAGGTCTTCGACCTCTTGTTGCTGGGCGGCGAGCACGACGGTGCGGAGTCGGATTTCCTCGCGACGGTCGATGAGTTCACGAATGTCGGCGAAGTCCTGCTGAAGGACGGTTTCCAGAGAGCTGATCTTGTCTAGGCCCTCGGTGAACGAGTCGGAGGATAGTAGTAATTCCAGCGAACTGAGGCCGCGGTTGGCCTTGTAGAGAGCTCGCAGTTTGCCGGCGATCACCGCCTTTTCGGCTTCGAAGTCGTCGGAGAGCGATTCGACCTGGCGCTTGGTGGCCAGGATCTCAAGCTCGGCGGTGTCCAGCTCCGTCTGCAGCCCCTGCAGCTTGCCGATCTCCCGGTAGCGGGCCTCTTCCGCGACCCGCAGGCGGCTCTGGAGCGCGGAGCGCCGGGCCTGAGTAGCAGCGAGGAAGGCCCGGGCCTCGCGAGTCTGCTCGTCGACCCGCTCCAGCTCCCCTTCCCCTTCGCCAATCTGCTCATCGAATTCATCGGCCAGGATCGCGCCGGCGCTTACGGCGAATCCCACCACGAGCAGAAGAGCGGTGGCGAACCGAATGAAGCTAGGCAGGTTCGAGAACGGCATCGAATTCACCGGAGGATACGTCGGCGGTGACGCGGCCATCCTCAAGGCGCACGACACGCCGGCGGAGCAGGTCGACGGCGTCGCGATCGTGGGTCGCGACCAGCGTCGTGACTCCGGATCTGCTGATCTGCAGGAGCAGGTCCATGATCTCGCGGGACGCTTGGGGACTCAGACTATCGGTGGGCTCGTCGGCGAGCAGAATCTGGGGACGGCCAACTATGGCGCGGGCGATGGCGACGCGCCGGAGCTCGCCGCCGGACAGCTCGTCGGCGCGGCGGGAGGCGAAATCGTGCAGGCCGGCGGTTTCAAGGACGGCGTTGGTGCGCTCGCGGACCTTGCGGCCGGAGGCGCCGGAGATTCGCAGCGGCAGGGAAACGTTCCCGAAGACCGTGCGATTGGGGAAAAGCCGGGTGTCCTGGAAGACGATGCCGATCTTGCGGCGGTAGGCGGGAATCGCGCCGTTCGCCACCAGGGCGGTATCCAATCCGTCCACGACGATCACCCCCTCGCTGGGCCGTTCCTGCAGGGTCAGCAGCTTCAGCAGGGTGGATTTCCCGGCGCCGTTGGGCCCGGTGACGAAGACGAATTCCTCGCGGGCGATAGACAGGGTCACATCGCGGAGGGCGGGACGATCCTTGCGATACAACTTGGTGACGTTCTGTAAGACGATCATGGCGCGGGTTCCTCAGGTCTCCAGGTAACGCCGGACGGAGAAATAGGAGCCGACAGAGCCGATTAGAACTCCGACGAAAAGAGTGAAGAGGGCCAGATTGGTGACGAATCCAGCCTGGGTTTGAATGGGAAGGAAGGAGACCAGGGATTCGAGGGTGGGGCCCACGCGGGCGAATCCCACGATGACGGCGATGGAGGAAAGACCGGCGCCGATAAATCCGATCACCGCGCCTTCAATCACGAATGGGCCGCGGACGAACCAGTCGGTGGCGCCGATGAGCTTCATGATCTCGATTTCCTCGCGGCGGGAGAACACGGCGAGCCGGATGGTGTTGAAGATCACGAACAGGGTCACCGCCCCCAGGGAAATGATGAGGATGCCGCCGCCCAGACGGGCGAG
>CAUYYU010000080.1:0-8146 GCA_963577415.1 Chloroflexota bacterium | reverse complement strand
ACGGAGGCCGTTTCGAGTCGAAGATTCTCGGTTCCGGCGACATGCGCCTGGACGGCCGCGTGGATGTACACGACATCATCAGCCTGGGGTCCGGCGAATTGGAGCGGCCGGTCTGACGGCGAGGCACGTTGGCGCATTGATCCTGGGGAGCGGCTCGGTGCGGGTGGACGTTGAGGATTCCATCGACGTGCGGATCGTGGGCAGCGGATATCTGGAGTACAGCGGCGGCAACATTCGAAACCAAACGAATATTGATTCGGGCACCGTGCGGCGCGTTCGCTAGGAGGCGCCGTCCTGTTGATAAAAAATTAGATGGAGCGAAGCAAGACCTTTAGAAGACGCAGGCCAGCGATCTCTCCCGGTCGACGGGCAGCGTCGAATCACCGGTGAGCCCGGTCCGCCTACCATCGGCGGGCCGGGCTTGCTCACGTGCGGGATGGCCCGGTTGCGGTGGTTTGACTGCTGGAAGATGGACGGCGGTGCGTAAGCGGAAGTCCGCCCGGTCAGGTGGCCCTATGGCCCCATGTCGCCGAGGCGGCACAGTTCCTCGTAGGTGGCCAGGAATGCCTGGCAGACGTCGGGGCAGAGGAGCTCGCCGCTTTCGAAGGGCAGCTTCTCGCGGGCGACACCCGGGGAGCGGATTTGCGATATGGGCGCCAGGAAGTGATGGCGGCAAAAGCGTCGACCACGGTCATGATCCTGGCGCTGACGTAGATTTCGTGTCCGGTGAGGCCACCGGGATAGCCGCCGCCCCAGAACGCTTCGTGATGCTCCAGGGGAACGCGGCGGGTGGTGTCAAGAAACTCGAGCCCGTCCAGCAGGGTCCACCCGGTCTTGGAGTGGTCGCGCACGATGACCCACTCCTCCTGGGTGAGTTTGCCGGGCTTTTTCAGGATGGAGTCTGGCACCAGGAGCTTGTCGATGTCGTGCAGGTAAACGCCGCTGGAGATGTGAGCGATCTCATCTGGCGGGAGGCCCATCTCCTCGGCGATGATGCAGGCGTACAGGGCGCACCGTTCGGAGTGGTCGGCGGTGCTGACCTCGCGGCTGTCGAGGGCGACGATGACGCTCTTGAGGGGGCGTCGAATATGGCGTGCACGCGGGCAAGGGCGGCGATGCGCTCTTCCGGGGATCCTTCTTTTTCCATGGCGATGGCGGCTTCGAACTCATCGCTGAGCGCCGCGGCTTCGATGGTGGCGTCGCTCAGCTCTTTGAACTGGCCGGTCTCGACGTTGCCCTCGACCGACTGTGCCTGGATGAGGCGTCCAAAAACGGTGATGAGCCGTTGGGCCTCCTCGCGGATGTCCTTGAGATTGGGGGCGAAGAGATCGGGCACTTCGCTCAGGGGTGGCAGCTAGACCGGATCGTCCCGCTTGCGACCGAATCACTTGCCAAGGATCGCCATGGCCTTGAAACCCCTCCGAACGTCCGGGCCGGATACAGAATGCCCGCAGGGAAAATCCTAGCATCACATTTAGAGGCTACTCAGTAGAAATGATCACTGATCACAGTTATACGGTCGGAAAATTTAGTGCCGGATCGGTGATATTTGGGCAGCCATCCCGCTCCTGGGGCGGCCGACTGAGTCATGCGGTGGCTCCATGGCGGGCTACGTAGATCGACGTCTCCCGGTTGTGGTCAGACGCGATACGTATAACATAGGCTGACTGGACCATAAGGTGAAGAAGTTGGTGATTCCTGCGGCGACTCTGGTTGCAGCCGTCCCGGGTGGTGGGATCCGCGACCGCGAACAGTTGCCTGTCGGGCAGGGCGAACTCCAAGTGTAAGCGGACTCGGTCCGCGATGAGATGCGGGTCGTGTCGGTAATTCTGCCGACCGGACGAGTGGCGGTGTTCGCTGGCGGCGCGATTCGCGCCTCGGATCGTGCAGTGCAAGAGGCGGGCGACGCCTTCTGGGCGGCCGCATCGGGAAAGCGCCGGCTTAGTGGGACGGTCGGTGAACCGCGTAGTGGAATTAGAAGGGAGAGCCGAAGTCGATGGAGGCTGTTTTTCTGGCGGCGGGTTGTGGCTCGCGCATGAGCGTAGACGGACACGATCACAAGGCGCTGCGGGACCTGATGGGCATGCCCATCCTGGAACGCGGCATCCGGGCGTTCCGGACGGTCGGGGTCCGACGCTTCACGATCGTGGTGGGACATGCCGCCGAGCTGATTGAAGAGGCCATCGGCGACGGCTCGCGCCTGGGTGTGGAGGTGCGCTACGCCCGTAACGAGGATTGGGAGCTGGGGAATGGCATTTCGCTCTACGCGGCCCGGGACATGGTGGACGGGGAGCGTTTCGTGCTGGCGATGGCCGACCACTGGTTCGTGCCGGCGATGGCGAGGTTGCTGCTAGAACGGGCGGCCGAGGACGAACGCAGTCTGCTGTGCGTCGATCTCGACGCATCGAGCGTGTGGAATCTGGATGACGCGACCAAAGTGAGAATCGGCGCGGACGGCGCGGTGATCGAGGTGGGGAAGGACTTGCCGGATTTCGATGCGATAGATTGCGGGCTTTTCGTGTGTTCGCGAGAAGTATTCCCGGCGCTGGAGCGGGCGTTCGCCGAAGGTGAATACGAGCTGTCGGCGGCGATGAGGAGGCTGGAAGGGCAGGCAGGGTTGGCGGCGGTGCCGATCGATGGCCGGCTCTGGGAGGACGTGGATACGGAGACGGCATTTCGAGGGGCGTTGCGCAAACTGCGAAATTCGCTGCACAGTCGGGATGAGGGAGTGGTCTCACGGTTTCTGAACCGGCCGATCTCCCTGCGGCTTTCCAGTCTGGCGATCAAGGCCAGCCTGACGCCAAATATGTTGAGCGTGATCGCCTTCGTGCTGGCGATAGCGGCGGGGGTGGGATTCGGCTTCGGATGGCTGATCCCGGCGGCGATTCTGACGCAGATTGTATCGGTGGTCGACGGTTCGGACGGAGAGGTGGCGAGGGCGCGATTTATGACTTCGTGCTGGGGCGGCATGATGGATTCGATGCTGGATCGGGTCGCGGACGCCGCGATCGTAGGTGGGATCGGGTTATTCCTGCTGCAGGGCGAGGCGCATTGGTGGGAGATCGTGCCGGTGATCGCGGTCCTGGCGGGCGCTCCGATGTCGATGATGGCGAAGGATCGTTTCGCCATCGCGACCGGGCGACAATGGGTAGCCGGGAGCAGCGACGGCGTTGGCCGCTACCTGCTGGCGGGCCGGGACGGCCGGCTGTTCATCATCTTTCTCGGCGGCGTTTCCGGGCAACTGGTGCCGGCGCTCTGGTACATCGGGGTTGTTTCGGCCTTGCTGTTGATGTGGCGGATGCTGCAGATGTGGAGGCAGTTGCGGCCAACCGGGGCGATTCGAGCGACGGCGGGGACGCCGCGCCGTAAGGTTGATGTGATCGCGAAGTAGAAGCGCCGGAATCGTTCAGGCGGCGTCGAACATGTAGATCGTGGTTTGGTCGTCTTCCGGTGCGAAGTAAAAGCGAACGACGCCGTTGAGGCGTTCGAAGAACATGGGGTTGTGGGTCATGGGACGGTCGCTGCCCTCCGGTCGCAAGTGCACGATGAGCTGCTGAACAACGGCATCATTGTCGAGGTCCACAAGATCGAGGGAGCCGAGGTAGGACGTGTCGAAGTGGGTGGAGCTGCTGCAGAGGGCGTAGGAAGATCCGACGTAGTGGCAGTCCTGGTATTCGGCTTCCATCATGAAAGCGGGGCGGTCCAGCTCGGCGGGCGCCACCAAGGGTGAGGCGATGGCGCCGTCGACGATCCTCCAGGTGTGATGGCGGCGGGCGCCCCAGCTGAAGCCGTGCAGAGTATCGTCGCTCCGGTTGTAGCTGAGATCTCCGATGTGATCGGGTACCCGGAAGGCCGGCTCCGTGGCGAGGGTTTCGGGATCGACCCGGAAGATGATGGAGGAGCTGTCGGGCAGATATTCCGCCACCGGGACCCATATCCAGCGTCCGTCGAAATCGAGCCCGCCCGGGTGGTAGCGAGTGCCATCTCCGAGTTCCACCTGCGCGACCAGGTTGCCGTCCAAATCGGCTTTGAAGAGATAGCCGGCGCAATCGCGGGCGCGTTCGGACCTGGCCCGTTCGAGAGGATCCGTCTCCTGGAGTTCGGCCGGCTCCTTCACTGACGAGAGGTAGATCAGTCTGCCGATCTTGACCATGCCCTGAGGATGGTAGGTGGGGAATTTGAGCTGAATCTCGCCAGCGGGAGTCCAGGAAAAATCCGAGGCGAGAGCGTCCCGGAGCGCGGCCAGACTCGCACCGCTCCCGGCCGGGTCGGCTGCGCCGTGGGAATTCACGAGATACCGCCTTTCAGGTTCGCCATCGGCAAACCCGGACAATGGGCATATTTTCTGCAAACGCCGTTGCCGGACACTGCGTCCTATTTGAATAATCGGGTCTGGGAATGATTGTCTCGACGCTTCTGGGAATCGTAGCCGGGTACGAGAGAGCCGGCGTGTAGCCCTCCTTCCACTGGCGGCGCATGTGAGAGTTGGCGATTGTCGGCCCGTTGAGGCGCAGCCAGGAGCCGTTTCCCCCGGCACCATCGCTCGTTTCGGGCGTTCGGCGGCCGGTACTGATAGTCACGGCCTACTGGATCGGGTGGCTCTGGCTGCGCCCATCAAGGAGGAGCAGCATTTCGTTGGGCCAGTTGCTGGTAATGAAGTCCACCCCACAGGCGACGAGGGCGTGGTAGCTGGGTTTGTCATCTACCGTGTCGGCCCAGACTTGGAGGTCGGCATCGTGAGCAGCCCGCCGGACTTCGTCGGTGACGTGTCGGTGATCGAGATTGATGCCGACGGCGCCGAGACGAAGGGCCGCGGCGATGGAGCTGACTTGCGCAGGCGGCGTTCCAACGTCAGCGACGGACGAAATCGGGTGGTGATTCAGCAAGAGCTGGACTTCAGGGTCGAGTCGGCGGACCTCACTGGCCCGGGGGACGGCGCAGCCGGAGATGACAACATCGTCGTGTGCACCGTGGCGCCGGATGACATCGATGACGGGTGGGGTGGCGGCGTCGGTTTTGACATCGATGTTGACGCGGGCGGCGCCGTTGATGAGATCAAAAGCCTCGGCGAGGGTGGGCACTGATTCGTCGGCGTAGCGAGGGTGATGCCAGGAACCGGCATCCAGATTGGTCAATTCGGCAACGCTCAGATCGACGGCCGGACCGGCGGCGCTGGTAGTGCGATCGAGGGTGGCGTCATGCAGAAGCACGGGAACTCCATCGCGGCTGAGTCGGACATCCAACTCGATGCCGTCGATTCCGAGAGCGAGGGCGTTGGAAATGGCGGCTCTAGTGTTTTCGGGGGCCTGATGGGAAGCCGCGCGATGGGCGACCGGTCGGGGTGGCGCGACTCCCGGGGAAAAGGTCACCGAAGCCGGATTCTCTGGAGATGGGGAGGCGATGGCGCGCGACGCTTGGAGCGGCGCGGACCGGGCAGAATGCCTACTGCCACTTGGATTCGGTCAGGATGGTTATGAACCCCTGGGCCAAACGATTTGACTCCGCTTCGCGGAGCCGGGTTACAAACAGCGAGAATCATAGCGGGGATCGTGATTATGTCAATAAGGATGGTGCGGGACGCGGCTCCACCGGATAGGACCGCGCGGTCCTATCCGGGTGGTTGGGTTCTCTAGCCCGCCGCCCAGACGATGGTGTCCCCGTCGAATAGAGCCGGTTTGAAGTAGACCTTGACCCCGGTCGGGGGGCCGGCGAAGGTCCACTCGACGTTGCCGCGCAGCGAATTGCCGGGCAGGATCTTGCCGTCGATTGACCCGTCCAGGCTGAGGCTATATTCGCCCTTGGTGCCTTCGCCATCCTTGGCCTCGAAGGAGATAATGCTGGAAAGATTGAGATCGTCGTTGCCGGTATTACGAATGACAAAAGTGGCGACGATATTGTTGACGCTGATCTGAGAATTGATTAGCGCCGCGACGACATCACCGCTACTGATTGCCTCGCCGACACCGTAGACGCTGCCGTCCGCAAACGCCAGCGATCCTAGTCGAGACATTGGCTGGGAATCAAATCGGGGGCGAGGAATGCATTGAGTACGGTTGATCTGGCGGCGGATTCTTGGCGCTTCGGTAGAGTATTTAAAGAAATTATGCGCAGGTCCGAAACCGGGTCGGCGGGTGGCGAGGGGTGGTTGATGTGTGACAATTCAGTCGGGAACGCAAATCGGGTTACTTGCGATGGGTTGCATGTGGGTGAATACTGTAAGTGGGCGCCGAGAGAGGGCTGGCCGATGGTGATGGCCGGTGCCTGGCCCTTGGCAATCGGCGCGGGCTCAATAGCGAAGGGTGGTGAGCAGCATGGCATTCTCAGTGAATAGCCAGAAGACGGACCGGAAGTACTACCTGCATTCGAAGGTGGTTGAGCTGAATGGGGGGTATAGGCAGACGATCTACTACTTTGCCCCTCAGGCGGGCGGAGACGCGATCGACGCGATGCCGGCAGGGTACGAGGTGATCGAAAACGACCGTACCGGTCTGCCGCTGCTGCGCAAGAAAAAGTAGCCCGCACTGCGCCCGCTTCGCGGGTTCTAGCCGGGCTGGTGCGGTAACGAAAAAGAGAGAGTTCCGACGAGGGCCTAGATTGTTACCCGGCGGCCTGACGCGGCGGATTTGGTAGCCGCGTCGGCCAGCAGCAGAGCGCGGAGTCCGTCCTCCCCGGTTGGAGACCGGTCTAAGGAGCCGCGCCGGACTCCGTCAATGAATATCTCCAGCTCCGAGCGGTAGGCGGCGGCGTAACGCTCGATGAAGAAGTATCCGATTGCGTCGGACCGCGTCCCGTCCTTGTCGGTCCAATCGAGAGTGGTGTCGGCGGGATTGCCGGTGCGCAACATGCCGTTGGAGCCGTGAGCCTCGAGTCGCTGGTCGTAGCCGTAGACGGCACGGCGGGAGTTGTTGATCTGACAGAGCCGGCCGGAAGCGGTGCGCATGGTGACTAGCGCGGTGTCGTAATCGCCGGTTTCCCCGATGGCGGATTCGATGAGGCAGCTTCCCTGGGCCATGACTTCGATTGGTTCTTCGCCCAGAAACCAGCGGGCCAGGTCGAGATCGTGAATCATCATGTCGCGAAAGATGCCGCCGGAGACTTCGATGTAGGAAATCGGGGGTGGGGTGGGGTCGCGGCTGGTGATTGAGAGGAGTTCGAGTTCGCCTATGGCGCCAGCGTCGAGCTGAGCCTTGAAGGCGGCGAAGTGGGGATCGAAGCGACGATTGAAGCCGATGGTCAGAAGGGCACCGGTTTCCTGAACTACAGCCAGGCACTCGCGCACGCGGTCGCTGTCGAGATGGATAGGCTTCTCGCAGAATATGGCCTTGCCGGCCCGGGCGGAGCGCTCGATGAGGTCGGCGTGGGTGTCGGTTGAGGAAGCGATCAGGACGGCGTTGACCTCCGGATCGTTCAGTGCGGTGTCGATTTCGACGACCTCGGCTCCCACCTTGCCGGCGACGGCGTCGGCGGTGGCGGATACCGGGTCGGAGAGGTACTGGAGATTGACGTCCGGCAGGGAGTGAAGGATATCGGCGTGCATGGCGCCGATGCGGCCGGCGCCACAGAGGGCGATGGTAGTCACGGGCGCCTCGAATCTAGTTCTGCGGGTATGACGCGCATTATGAACGGAAAGGAGTGGCATTCGAAATTGCTTCATGTGTTTCGTCCCGGGAACGGCTACCATTCGGCGGTGACGAGGGGCAGGGTCCGCTGAGCGGACGATTCTGGAATTTTAATATTTGGGAGCGAGCGTGACTGACGTGGTTGTTTATCGATCGCGAGTGAAAGTCGAGCGAGTCAAAGGCTCGCTGCGGCGGGCGTATCTGCCGGCGAATCCGGACCCGGTGGTCTTCGGCGTGCATGACGAGGTGGCGGAGCATTACGGGGTGGACATGACGATAATGGAGCCGCATACGACGACGCTGGACTACGTGATTGCGGCGGCGGCCGGCTGACTGACCGGCACCTTTGGGGGCGCGCTGGAGGCGCGCGGAATTTCGGCCGGCGAGGGATACCTGACGTCCGAGGCGGTGGGCGAGATCGAGATGGACGGCAAGGTGCTGATCATCAAGCGCATCCACGTCACCTACCATCTGAACGCTGACGAAAGTGAGCGGGAGACGGCGGAGCGGGTGCTGGGCTTTCACGC
>CAUYYU010000079.1:0-8166 GCA_963577415.1 Chloroflexota bacterium | reverse complement strand
AGGCCCTACTGTTTAAGGTGTTCGGAATTGAATTGGGATTTCATGTCTGGGCCTGGTTTCTCGTCGGCAGCAGCGCCCTGGTAGTCCCGATCGCCGCCCACACGGTCTACTTGGCGACCGGCCGTCTCGCCGGCGCGATCCTGACCGGCGCCTTCGTCATCTTCGATCCGGTGGCATCCTGGTTCGGCCTCAACGGCTGGTCCGATGGGCAAACCATGATCTCGGTTGCTCTGGTGTGCTGGACGTTCATGTTCTGCGCAAGGCGCGCCACCCTGCCCCGCCAACTGCTATTAGCTTTGGCCCTGAGCGTTCTGGCTCTGGGTCACGCCACCTGGACCTACCCTGCGGTCGCCTGGGCCGTCCTCGCTTGGCCGCTGCTTGCCATCCGAAAAAGCTGGTTCCCTCGAGCGTTGCCCGACATACCTGTCGCGCCGTCATTTGGCTGGGCACGGACCTTGCCCGTCCCGGGCGTATTCCTCGCGATCGTCCTGTTCGCCGTGTTTGCCGTCGGATCCATTGAAGGAAAACCCGTAGCCGAACAGGGATTGGGGGCCTTAAGTGGAGACGTCAATAATCAACGCGCTCTGGTAGTTTCCTACGATCCATCTGTCGAATGGGAGGATTGGCAGCCGCGCGATTCGGTCCGTGTTGTACTTACCATCTTCCTCCCGAGAGTTCCCAGCATGGTCCCGGCTCTGCTACACGGACACATCGGCAACGTCGTCCCCCTGTTTCGCTGGCTGCTGGCGATCATCGCGTTGGCCGTTTTAGTAATTATTCTCGACCGCTGGCGTCGGCCATGGCCTTCGCTCACCGGGCTTATCGGCGTACCCGTTGCGGCCGTGCTGTTCTCCAATCAGCTCGCTCTAAACGAACCCACGGTCATGCTTTTCTATCTGGTTATGACGGTGGCCTGCATGTACATCCCGATCGTTCGCGTGCTCACGCTCTTATTTATCCCGTTTCTCACGTTGATGACCCTTTATCTGCCTCTGCTGACCCAGCCGCGCCACACAAACGCTCTCGTATTCTTTGTCCTAATCGTCGCCGGCATTACCGTCGGATTTGCCCTCGACCGCATCACCAGCTGGCGTGGCCGGTCCTCTCAAGGAAAAGCGCGATCGATCCAGGTTGCCATCGCTTCCATGGCGTTGGTCATCCTTGTCGCATCGGGGGCCTCCCAGTTCGCAGGCGCAGTCGAGGGCAGAAGCGCTGAAGCGCGATATCTCAAGTGGCTCGCGACCCGCTTTGACGATAAGTCCATGTTGCTCACAAGCGGCGATGTAGATCCTTGGGAGGTCAGGCATTTGACCGGAGCGACCGTTCTGTATGACGTAGAAAACGGAGGCAGGCTGGTTTTGACCGCTGGCGGGAAAGCGTGGGGTACCACAACCAGCATGTTTTTCGAGGGGCATGACTCTTCCGTCGAGCTCTTCGACGAGCTTCGCGCCAGCGGCCGTCAGCTCTGGTTTTACTCACCTTGGGACGGGTTCCAGCCCACCTCGTTCGCCCCCAATATTATCTGGGAGCCCCGACAGCCCGAGTTTCAGCTCGATTCTGTCGCCACTTATCCCGGGCAACCCGGACGGGGCGCGCTGCTGGTCGGCCAATCCCTGACTTTTCCCTCTGATTAATCCTGTCATCTCGGCCCGGTTTGGCAGCTTCGCGTTGGCGCTCGAATGGGTGCCGCCTGATCGATCTCCGCAATGTCACCAGTAAATACTTTGCGTCAAGGACGCTAGATGGGGCAGCCGCAAGCTCAGGACCGCTCTATTCCCACATCCCCCGTTCATCTTCAAGTGAAACCGGCCGCCACTGCCGCGAAGCACTCAGCGCAGGTCTCGGCGAGCTGTCGGAACCTGTGGCAAAATCGGTCGTGCACCATCCGTGACCACTCATTGATTCGCCGGAGATCATCCCCGCATGCCGTCTGGACCTGAGCCGAACATTGGAGTCGGAACCCTACGCGTTTCAGACCATGCCCGGGACCTGGTTATGCAAGTTCTCGATTCCGGACGGCTGTCGTACGGTCGGTTCGCTCGCGAACTCGAAGATCGCGTCGCTCAGATGCACGGGTGCCGCTTTGGCGTCCTTAGCAACAGCGGTACCAGTGCGCTCCACGTCGCCGTGGCTGCATTGAAAGAGATTCACGGCTGGGCGGATGGAGACGAGGTAATCGTCCCGGCCGTGACGTTCGTCGCCACAATCAACGTCGTCATCCACAACAACCTCACTCCGGTTCTTGTGGATGTCGATCCCATTTACTATGGACTTGACCCGGCCGGCGTTGAGGCCGCCATCACCAGTCGAACCAGGGCGATGATCCCGGTTCATCTATTTGGCCAGCCTTGCGACATGGACCCGCTGATGGACATCGCGCGGCGTCACGATCTTCGCGTCATCGAAGATTCCTGCGAAACTATGGTCGCCAAATACAAGGGCCGTACGGTCGGATCGTTCGGCGATATCGCCTGTTTCTCCACCTATGTGGCACATCTGCTGACCACCGGCGTCGGGGGGTTGAACACCACCAATTCCCCCGAATATGCGGTCAGTCTCAGATCCCTCATAAACCATGGCCGGGATTCGATTTACACCAACATCGATGACGACGACAATCTCGGCCCGGAGCGTCTGCGAACCGTCGTTGAACGCAGGTTTAAATTCATCAGTCCCGGGCACAGCTTCCGTTCGACCGAACTCGAGGCCGCTCTGGGGGTCGCACAACTTGACGAAGATTTTGACGAGTCTATTCTCGCCCGACGGGCCAACGGCGCCTTCCTGACCCAGGCCCTCTCCCGCTTTGAATCCGAAATCCAATTGCCCGCTATCCGGCCCGGTTCAGAGCACTCTTTCATGATGTACCCCATCGTGCTCCGTAACCAGGACAAGAGCGATTTCGTAATGCACCTGGAGCGTCGCGGGATCGAGACCCGCGACATGATGCCGGTGACAAATCAACCTGTCTACCGGGAATCCTTGCAGATCGACGAACGTGAGTTCCCCGTAGCCTGCCGAATCAACGCCAGAGGCTTCTATCTCGGGTGCCATCAACATCTGACCAGCAGCGATCTCGACTACATCGTCTCCGTAGTCGACGAGTACTGGAATCCCGCTGCCGCACCCAGACCGCGCGAGTCAGTCCTCGTTGTCGATGCACTTAACATCCCCGCGAATCTAGAAAACCTGCTGATCGAACGTTTACCTGCTCAGCTTTTCGAACGAATCCTCGTCATCTCCCCGGACTTACCGGAGCCCGCCTTGGAGCGGCTTCGCTCCGTCGGGCCCAATGTCGAGTTCCTCTCCACCAGAAACCTTGCAGCCGCCCTGACCGAGCCAGATAATCGCGCCCGCGACATAGTCATTTTTCCGCTGGACGGCGGCTATGATCCCGACGACATCGGCCGCCTGCTCCTCACCTTGCAGCGAGGCAACGATCTCGTAATCGCTTCCCGGTTTACCGTCGGTTCCGGATCACGACCCGGGCCGCTCTCTCAGCCCCGACGAATTGGCAACAGAATATTCACTCTGTTCGCCAATCTCATTTTCGGCGGTAATCTCACCGACAGCCTCTCCCAATTCAAAGCCTTCCGCAGCGAGATCATCGCAGGTTTGCATCTTCGCTCCGACCGAGTCGTCGTTTCTTACGAAGTTTCCCTGACCGCGCTTCGCCGCCAACTAAACGTTGCCGAAGTCCCGACGGCCGAATCCAGGGTCGCCGGCGGCAGCCGCACCCTTCGCGCATTCGCCAGCATTCCGTCTCTCATACGGGTGCTTGCCTCCAACATATTTCGCGGTCGAGGGGTACGTTCGTGACACCCCGCCGCTCGGCCTCTTCCGCTCCAGCTCGCCTCTGCGGATGCAGCGACCGCCCATGAACTTCTGGTCGCGGACTGGAGTTGTCGTTCCCGGCGGTTCGGGCTTCATCCGCTCTCACCGGCGATTCCCTGGCTCGATAAGCGTGGCCCGGTCCATCGCATCGTTCCAGGCAAATCCTCCCGGATGAATCGAACGATAATCCTCCTCACTCTCGACGAAATCGACGGACTTCGCGCCCTGCTCCCGAGTATGCAGGCCTTCGATGCCGAAGAACTATTTGCCGTCGATGGGGGATCCGCCGATGGCACCCGCCAAACGCTCGAAGACAACGGTATCCGCATAGTCGATCAGGTCAGCCGCGGACGCGGCGCCGCGATTCGGGAGGGCGTCCTCGCCGCCACCGGCGACCACATTGTCCTGTTCAGCCCCGACGGCAACGAAGACCCCGCCGATGTCCCCCGCCTCTTTGAACTGCTCGCCGGTGGGTACGACATGGCAATTGCCTCCCGTTTCCTGCCCGACTCGGTCAACGAAGAAGATGACGACCTTCTCCCCTTCCGAAAGTGGGCCAACATCTTCTTCGGGCGAGCGCTCAACATCGGCTGGGGCCAGAATCGTCCCTTCGTTTCTGACCCGATCAACGGCTTTCGCGGGTTCAGCCGGCATGCCTTCTTCGCCATGAGCCCTCAGTCCAACGGGTTCACCATCGAATACGAAATGACCGCACGGGCTCTCCGGCTCGGCCTTAGCATCGGTGAAATTCCCACCCGCGAGGGCCCGCGCCTCGGCGGCGGCAGCAAGGCCCTGTCGATTCCCACCGGAATCGCGTTCCTCCGCTTCCTCATAGGACACTGGATTCGAGGGATCTGAGCCCGAGAACTGCCATGCGCCAAATCCGCCACACTCGCTCTGCCACCCCCCGATCCGGTACCGATTGTCTTGTACGGATCGATCATCGCGCGATTCGCATCCCCGCCGGTATCCGGGGATAAGAATCCCGGCACCAAATCCGGGAATACATCCCATGCCGGAAGGGCCGATCACTCGACCCGCACAAGTCTCCACGCCCGGGACCAGTCGCATTTCGGGCGGCGCATCAACCCCCAGTTCAGCACCAGATTGCCAATTTGAAGCTGTAGATCACATCCCTGACCGGCCAACAACTCCATCCCGCTCAGGCCAAGGTGCGGCCTTGGCTCAAGTTAGTCGGAGCAGGCCATATCCACCGTATCTTCATCGCGACCAAGGGTCCGAAACTTCACTTCCCAAACCTCACCACCGGGCTTTTCCATCCACATCAGTCCCACTCGACCTTCCGTCGCCGCCGCCGCCGCCAACCAGGGGCTTCCCGCCTGACGTAGATCTGGAGTCATGACGGCACAGCCTTCCGGCCCAAATTCGGATTCGCCCGGTCGAAGGATCCTGAATCTGATCTCTCCATTAAGCCCGTAAAACACCCAAACGTTACCTTCAAGGTCAACGGTCATGGCGGTGGCGTGCGTCCCGGTTCTTCCCACGTCCTTCCGCTCCGACCATGAGTCTTCCGGAGTCCAGTATCGATAGCTCATTATGGGGGGGGCAACCGTGTCCGGTCGGTGGTAGGCAAGATGGGCCCGTTCCCCATCCGAAATCAATATGTAGTCGTGAGTACCTATGAAATCCCCCGCACTCTCGCTCACCAGCTCCTCGTCCATCCGATAGTCCCCGGTGTATCCAGCCATCTCTCGATCGATGTCGAACACAATCACCACGGTGTCATCCACAAACGCCAGCGACCCGCTCGTTCCCGCCCCTCCCCGCAAAGCTTCTTCGTCGGTCGACACTCTCAAAGGCTCGGTCCATTCCCCCATTGATTGGTCAATCGCATTGGCCACCCAAATATCCACAATCGCTCCCCCCGGCGAACTCCCATAGCTCCTCGCTACTATCCAGGGTCGGCCTTCCGGGTCAAACGCCATATTCGGAAACTGAACCGAGAAGGACGTGTCACCCATCATCGCCTCCACCCGCTGCAACAGCTGCACCTCTCCCCCCGACACCGTTACCGGCTGCACGTACACGATCGCGCCGTTCGAATCCGTGTAGAGCAAGTACAGCTGCTCACCCCGGTCGTAAATCGACACGCCCATCCCAATCAATCCGTCGGTCACTACCTGCCGGGTCGAAAAATCGCGGCCGTCCAGCGAGTACGCCAGTACTCCGTCCGAGTCATCGAAATAGAACGCGTACCAGCCATCCCCCGGGCGGTAGAGCAAATGACGCTGAGGGTGATACGCCAGCGCATACGAATGCCCAACCCGGGCAACAAGCACACCGTCACCGGCGGATACCGCCTGCGCCACGTCCTCTGAGTGCGTTAGGAATGGCTGGGGATACTGGGCCCCTTCTTCGAGTGCTGCCACTCGTGAGAACACCGCAAGCCCCGCCCATCCCCGCTCCGGATACAGCTCGTCCCGCAATGCCCTTCCCACCGGTAGGATCGCCGGCTTCTGGTCAGGTCCCGGGTAGATTTGCAGTACCGCCGCCTCAAAGTACTGCCGGACCGCGTTGCCTGCCGTAATAGGCGTCCCCAGACTTGCCATCGGATGGCCATCGCTGCGCGCATCCGAAACAGGATTGCCGAAACTGGTCGCCCCTCCGAGTCGCTTGAACAGATCCAGAAAGCCCGTCTCCATACCGTCTACTGATACGTTCGAAACCTTTCGGCCCCACGGCCCGACATACCTGCCTGGATTCGAATTGATCGGTATGAGCTCGCTCTGTTCGCCCTCTATGTATTCCGACAGCGAACGCGGCTCCACTCCGTAGGGCGGGCGGTACTCCAGCACTCCCTTCTCAAAGTATTGCGCCAGCACTCCCGGCTCCTCTTCGAACACTTCAGAAATCGGACGGCCCCAGCGTTCCTCACCGCCGGTTGCATCGAAGAACTCCAGGAAATCAGCCTCGAAACCGACCCCCGGCCCGACCCGCCCGCGAATCCGCACCACGTTGTGATCGAAGGTCGAAAAGTGTTCGCTCTCTACCACCGAAGCCGACCTGAACTGCACCGGATCGTACGCCCGCTCCGCCGACAGCGTCAGAGAGATGTGTCCTCTACCGCCTCCATGTACACCAGCTCGCCCTTCCCAAACTGCGCGGTCTCTACCGCCTGCGCGTTCGCATCCGGCCGCCACTGCACACAAAAGCACCATCGGGAGAATGATTCCCACCAGTCTCGAACAAATGCAGTCGCGAATGCTCAATTCCTGTTCGCTGCCCAATGGCTGCCACCGTCGGAGATCGATGGTGCGTTTCTCCAATTCATGGGCCCCGTTCTGTTGATTTCGTCAGGATCGGCGGCACAACCCTACCGAGCATACTTTGCCTCCCCGGATCGCCCCGATCCTGAAGACTTCGAAGAGGGGCCATACCCGGTTCGGTACGGTCCAACAAGGTGATAGGCCTTGGTTTCAACGCAGACGAGAGGCATCGACGTTCCTTTTCGCCCCCTCGGACAAGCAGGAAGATCTACCCATAATATCCCCTGCGCGCGAGCAGAACCGGTGCCAGACGTGGACCGAAAGAGTAGATGAGCGCCCGTGTTTGGAGGTGGACCAGGAGTCTGCTGCTTGTCGCAGCGGCGGCACTACTACTCTTTGCCACCGTGGTGGTTCTTCGGTCGACACGCTGGTCCGGGCCACTGGGGCCCGAATACGTCGAGAGTCACCTGTCGATCGGACCGATAGGTCCGGGGGAGTCTCTGGAACAGGGCTTTCGCGGCTTCAGCCGGGACGCCTTCTTTGCCATGAGCCCCCAGTCCAACGGCTTCACCGTCGAATATGAAATGACCGCGCGAGCCCTGCGACTCGGCCTCGACATTCGGGAAATCCCCACCCGGGAGGGCCGGCGGCTCGGCAGGGGTAGCAAGGCCTCGTCGATTCCCACCGGCATAGCCTTTCTCCGCTTCCTGGTCGGGCAGTGGATTCGGGTAATCTGAGCGGCCGCAAATCCCCGGCGCCGATCCCGTCACCCGGACTCCGGCGCCTCTTGCGTCAGAGCCGATCGCTTTCCCTGTGAGGCGTTGATGGCACAAGATAGGGACCGTTGCTAGGGTGGCGATAGTTGACGCCTACCCACAGGACGCAGGGTCCCGCTGCGGCAAACGCGACCGGGGAGGATTTCAATGTCTCGGGCACGGGAGGTGCGACACGGCGGCGAGGTCCGCGATCCGAAGTCCGAAGTCCGTCCTGATTTGACTCCTCCCCGTACGGCCTAGACTGCGTCCAGAGCATCTCCAGGCTGTGTTCGGCGATCTCGCTGCGCACTCAGAACTGAATGGGCGCCCATCTCATGACTAGATATTCCGCA
>CAUYYU010000078.1:0-8203 GCA_963577415.1 Chloroflexota bacterium | reverse complement strand
TACGTGCAGCTTGATACCGATGACGGGTGGAGCGTGGGTCGGGCGGTGGGATTCGTGGAGGCGGCGCTGGGCAGGGTGGACATCCTCGTGAACGCTTATTCGTCGGCGGCCGGCGCGGGCGATGTGTCGCAGGGGGCGGGGGTGGCGGGATTCGGCCTGTCGGATCAAGCAGCGGGAATGCTAAGAACTGGGCGCGGGTTCGGGGTGGTGATGCAGCGGGGGGGCTACGGGCGGATAGTGAACGTGTCGAGCGACGCGGCGCTGCCGGAGAAGGCGAAGTCGGGGGAACCGGATCACATCGTCTATGCGGCGGTGAACGCGGCGGTGAACGCGGCGGTGAACGCGGCGACGCGGGTGCTGGCGGTGGACTGCGACGATGAGAAGACGGACATGAAGGTGAACGCGGTGTGCGTGCGGGCCGGAAAACGATACTGGGCGAAGGACGCGGAGACGGTAGTGAAGCTGGCGCTGCTGCCGCCGGAAGGGCCGACGGGGACGCTATTCTGGGCGGGAGAGCCGGTGGAGGTTTAGGGGTGGTCTGGTGCGGTAGGGCCAAAGGACTAGTTCGATGGGCATAGCGAAGGGTTGGGAAGATTAGGGCCGATTGGTGATGGCGGGTGGTGGGGTGGGGCGTAGATTCAGGACCAACCCGAGGGAATTTGGATACAGGAGGTCCTGAATGAACGGTGGAAGGCTCTTATCGTATCAAACAGGACAAGATGCTGTTCGGCGTGTCCGACGGTCTGGCGGATTACTTCGACATTGACGTGTCGCTGGTACGGCTTGGCTGGGTGCTGCTGTGCATCGTCAGTGATGGGCTGCTCGCGCTGGCTTATCTGGTGATGGGGCTGGTGACACCGACGTACTTTCGGCTTTACGGAGTGGAAGAAAATAAGATCGGGATGGATGAGGAAGAGTCCGTCGGGGACGTGGAGGGTGAGGGTGATGACGGGGAAGAAGACGAGAGTGGGGTCGAAGCCGCGCGGAAAGGCGGGCGGATCGGCCGGGAAGAAAGGCGACCGGCGCGCCGGCACCGGCGTAGGTTGGCTAACGGCCGCAGCGACGGCGCAGGGATGTTCTTCGGGCTGTTGCTTGTGGCATTCGGTGGAATCGCCCTGATGGGAACCTTGAATATATTTGGTTGGATTTCGTAGGGACAGATTTGCCCGGTGATCATCATCGGGTTCGGAGCCTTGATTCTGTGGAATCGTAGAGACCGGTGAGCAGCGAAAGACCGCGTCGAAGGCGCGGATTCGCATTTGGTGGATTCCTACTGCTGATCAGGAGCCTGCTGCTGACGAGCGCGATCGGTCGGATCCCCCAGGGATTCTGGTTCGCGCTGCTGCCGCTGTGGCCGGTGTTGATCATCGCGCCGGGGCTCAATTTGGTCCTATAGCGGGTGAACGTGGTGCTGGGTTCGGCGGCGGCGCTGGTGGTGCTGGCGGAGCATGAGCCGGACATCGTGCTGATGGACCTGCGCATGCCGGAACTGGACGGGGTGGCGGCGATCCGCACGGTGCACAGGAGAGGGTCGCTCATCCAGCCGGTGGCGATCGAGCGGTTGCTGGACCGGCGGGGTCCGGAACGGCCGGCGGAGGAGCAGGGGGTGGAACCGCTGACGAATCGGGAGACTGAGGTCTTGCAGATCATGGCGCGGGGGCGGATGTCGGCGCTGTGGTGAGCCTGTTCCCGAGGAAACAATTACGAGGATTGGATTGTGTTGCCGGGGTCGCAGTTCGCCTCTAGACCTCGTTCTCATGCAAGGCTTCACCCCTGTTCAGACGGGCAGCGATTTCAAAGGTCTGGCTGGCGGACCTGATAGTAGGTGAGAACGCGGTGAGAAACCTCGACGCGCCGATAAGCACGTGATTACCCATTTCCGAGCTCTCGAAGTTTCGGTATTGCCTCACCGCCGCTTCAAACATCTGAAACTGATGGAACCCCGAATCCTCCCTGAGCATCGCTCGGCCGAGCAGGCGTACCATCGCTTCGTGGCGACCGTCCTTCAGGGAAGTGGCCACCAGGTGCGCCGTTTCGTCCACGTTTTGCTGGGTGTCGAAACGCGCCAGGATGTCCGCATCGGTCGCACCGCCGCCTTCGCCGAGTGGAAGCGGGGACTTTGGAACGTTCAAGAATCGGTCAAGGTAGACACTCATCGCCCCATCGAAGATCGCCCGTGCCAGGTACTTAGAAGGCGCTCGTCGAATGGCCTGATCCACGGCGTTCGCGTACGTAAACGTATGGTGGACGGTGTTCCAGTCGCCAACCTCATTGGAAGTGTGGAAATGTACCAACCGCATGGCGGCGGCATAGGCGACGGTCGCCGAGAGCTCCATCAATGGTGCTCCCGCCTTCACGGTATGGAGCAAATACTCCAGAGTCCGTTCCGGGTCGGCATCCAGGATCGTCTCGGCAAGCTGCTCCCGATCCGGCCAGGTAGGGTTCGTTTTCCGGGGCCGATCAAGGGCGGCGTCGAGTTCGGAGTAAGTGCTCTTGAGCAAGACCGAGAGATCGACCGGATGGGTCCAACTGGAGGTCTCCTCCATCCGCTGTGCCCCGGTGATCGCCGGCACGAGAGAGGTAAGCACATCCCCGGCGTGCTCCCAACCTGTGTGATCCAGCAACTCGAAGGCCTTGTTCGCGGAATCGAGTGTGTGCCCGGTATCTAAATACAGATGGTCTGTACAGGCCGCGAAAATCATATCGGCGATTTCCGGCTTATCGAGTCCGATATCTATCGCCGTGCGCAGACAGCGCTCGGCCGCCGCTGGGCTGCGAACCTCGACGAACCGCCTGAACCAGTCCAGGTAGACGGAAGGGTCCCTGTTGCTGGTCTCCATCGGCCTGAGATCGAATCTGGGGGGCTGTCCAGAGGTCGAGGTGGCGACCTGAGTTACCCCTTGATAGAGGGCAAGGGGACGGTCGTCTTCGTTCAGATCCGGAAGAACGTTAGCGAGACAAGTGAGAATGCTTAATCCCATGCTCCACCCGGCGGCGCGATTTCGCACTCCGAAGAGCACGGCCCGGCGAATTACATCCGCACCGGCACCCAGTTCGTGAAGCCCGATGGCGCTTTTGGCAACCACCAGGCGAATGTCTTGCTCTAATCCGTCCTCCAGTTTTCGAGTCCAGTGCCGAAGGCGGTCCTCTTCAATGGGGTACGGGTCCACCCACACCGCGCCGTCTCGAATATCGGTGCGAAACTTCGTTATATCGTCCGCAAAAGGATCGAATGTACAACCGCTGGCGACATCGAATTTAGCGTGGTGCCAATGGCAGGTGAGGATGCCGTCGCGGACCATGCCACGATGAAGCGGAAATCCCATGTGCGGACAACGATTGTCGAGGGCGTAGGGGGATCCGTTGTTCATCAGGACGAGGACGGAGCGGCCACCGGCGGCAACGACTTTTCCGGTAACCGAATCGAGTTCCGAAACCAAGCAGGCCCTGACCATCTTCGCGTCGTTTACGCGTGAATTACCCATGCGGGGCGCCTTTCCTGAATGCTGCTCAAAAAAAGTGATGGACCTAGAGGTTACCCGGTCTAACAGCCAGGCTGGCTGGCAATAGTGAACGGCGCCTGGGGCTCGAATCGCACGGCCAATCGCACGGCGGCGGTGGTGAAGTCGCTGGACCCAGGACTGGTGGAGCGGCGGGCGGGCTCGTAAGGGGAGAGCTTTAGAAACCCATGCGGGAGCGGATGTCGGCCTGCTCGGGAAAGCCGTGCTGGTCGCGGTGGTAGCCGTTGTCGAAGAAGTTGTTGGTCTTAAACCACTCGTGTCGGCCGTCGGTGGCGACGTCGCGGACCCGGTCGCGCAGGGCGGCCTGAGCGCTCTCGGACAGGGGTTGGAAGTTCAGGGCGATGGCGATGTCCTGGTCGAGTTCGTCCATTGAGGTGGCGCCGCAGCTGAGGGTGGTGATGGGCTGGGAGAGGGCGTAACCGCGGCACTCGGCGGGGGTGAGGTCGGTCTCGGTGATGAACTGGCCGAAGCCACCGAGGGATTTCATGCCGATGCAGGCCATGCCGCGCTCGAGGGCCAGGGGCAGAACCTGGACGGCGAAGCTGCGGAACATGCTGTCGAAGATGCTAATGGGCATCTGGCAGGCGTCCCACTCGACATCCCGCTCGATCATGTCCAGGAGGATGGCGGGATGCTTGTGGCCGGTGAAGCCGATGTAGCGGGTCTTGCCCTGACGCTGGGCCTCGAGCACGGCGTGGATGGCGCCGTCGGGGCTGAAGATGAGGTCGGGGTCGTTGTCGTAGTTGCACTCGTGGAGCTGGAGCAGGTCTACGTGGTCGGTCTGGAGACGGCTGAGGCTTTCGTCGATCTGCTCGGCGGCGGTGATGGCGTCGCGGGCGCAGACTTTGGTGGCGAGGAAGACCTGGTCGCGGCGGCCTTTGAGAGCGCGACCGATGTGGGTTTCGCTGATGCCGTCGCCGTAGTCCCAGGCGGTGTCGATGAAGGTGATACCGCGATCGACAGCGGACTGAATGGCGCCGATGGCGACCTGCTCGTCGATGCCCGGACGGGCCAGGTGACCGCCGCCAAGGGCGATGATGGAGACGCGGTCGGCATGGCGGCCAAACTGGCGAGTGGCGATGGAGTCGGAGGAGTTGACGGTCATGTAATTACCTTGGTCTTCTTTGTCCTAAATCCCTGTGTTAAATTTTCTCCATCGGTACTATAGCGATTTGTAACAATTGTGGTCAGTGCGAAGCTATAACGCTGGCCGAAACAGATGAGTTGATTCGCCTTAGTAAATCTACCCAATAAATCCGTAGGCCAATTTGAATAGCAATTCAGAAGGGTCGGCGTGCAATAGAAAATACCTGCCCAGTAGGACCGGTTTCACTAAGCGAGAAAATATAGTGCACAAATTCCGCCACTTCACTGGGCGATTTGACTAATTCGCTGGGAGCCTGCGGAGCCGGCTTACCCTGAAATTCCGCCAGAATCAATTCCTCACTGTCCGCATCGGTTCCCCAAACGGCCGTTTGAGATTTGGCAATAAGCGTTGCCACCGGACCTGGAATAAGCGTGTTAACACAGATTCCTCGATCCCAAACCTCCAGCGCAAGCACCCCGGTAAACATATGCAAACCGGCTTTCGATACACAGTAGGATGAATCATTGGGTTGTGGGTTCTCTCCAGCTCCGGAACCGGTATTTAGGATATTGCCGCCACGCGGCATATCGTTAATAAAGGCGCGCGCTACATGATAGATGCCCATTAGGTTGATATCGATCACACGCCGCCAGGTAGCCGGGTTGCTCTCCGTCACCGGGCCGTTATCCATACTGACTCCTGCGTTGTTGAACAGAAGATCCACCGGCCCAAGTTGTTGTTTAATCTCTCTAGCAAAAACCTCGACCTGTTCCCACTCTGCTACGTCAGTGGGAACAGCTACAACTTTCCTCCCCATTTCCGATACTTCCGCCGCTAGCACCTCCAACTCATCCCGCGAGCGTGAACACATCCCGATATCTGCACCAGACTTGGCCAAGTCCCGGACCACCGCCCGCCCGATTCCCCTTCCCGCCCCACTAATCAATGCAACTTTCCCTGCAAAATCGCCCATCACGAAGTCTTCCCTGCGTGTGGTCCCGGATCGAGACAACGGGAATATAGCGGTTGGAGGCGGGAAATGCGCAGGGGAAACGTGACGAGGGAGAGTCGGTATCAGGTTGGGGAACGGAGAGCGGCAGCGGCGCGGGCGAATTCCTCGGGGGTGTTGACGTTGCGGGTGGATCGGCCGGTAGGGTCGATGGCGGCGAATTCAGACGGTGAGAGTTCACGGACGCGGACGTCGGGGAAGAAGGCGATGATGCGCCTGCGTCCGGATTCGAGAGCGCGGAGGGCGGCGGCGGCGCAGGAGGCGCGGTAGACGGAGTGGAGGGTCTGGGCGCGGCCGTCGACAATGGGCAGAGTGACGTCGTAGTCGGTGGCCAGGTCGAGCATGGCGGCGATGGCGCGGGGATCGAGGAAGGGCATGTCGCAGCCGGCGATGAAAACGTAATCGTGGGTGGCGTGGTGAAGGGCGGTGTAGACACCGGCGAGGGCGCCGCCGTCAGGAAAGGCGTCGGGATGGTGGGCATAGAGGTCGTCGCCGAGTGGTTGACCGCCAATGTGGAGAACTTCCTGACATACGGACCCGAGGGCATTTAGAACGATCTGGCCGACGGTAGTCTCGCCGAGATCGGGCACGTCGATGGCCATGCGGGATTTGTCCTGACCCATGCGGCGGCTCTGGCCGCCGGCGAGCATGACGCCGGTGGCGGCATGGAGAGGGCTGGGGTCGGATGGGGGGGGCGTTGGCGGCCTCCGGGGCTTGAAGGGGGGGTTGGGTAGGTAGTGAGTGTAGCTCCGGGGAGAGTGGAGCATGAAGATCGAAGGTCGGAGGGATGTAGCAAAGTTGAAAGCCAAAACCGGAGTAATGCTGCGAATATGCCGCAAAGTCCCCAGGCAGCTAACGTTGCTCGGCGGGCCCGAGATCGGGGATAATGCTCCCGATCACTGGATAAAACGGGAGGCTAGTTATTGCTGGGGGACGTTGGTGTGTAAGGGTATAAATCGGCGCAGGCTGCTCGGTGGGATGGCGGGCGCGTTTGGACTGGCGCAGGCGCCGATGCTGATGGCGTCGGTCGCGGCCGACGAAGGGGACCTGCAGCGAATTGAGGAGCTGGCGCCGCTGGCAACGGTGTACGACGACGTGAGGGGGCATCACGTGACCGGCAATATTCTTGATCACTGGCTGCAGCACGGACGGATCCGTGTGTTCGGACGGCCAATCAGCGAGCCGCTGACAACGGGCGGGAACGCAATTCAGTTTTTTGAAAACGCGGTGTTGACGGAAGACCAGGACACCAGGGAGCCGACCGGGGTGAGGGCGCTGGAGCTGGGGCAGATGTGGCTGGACGCGCAGGGAGATGAACCGCTGCCGGACGCGCTGGACACGCGCTCGGCGTTCTGGCTGCATTTCACGGCCAGAGGGGTGAATCCGAATTTCTGGTCAAAATGGCTGGATGAAGGTGGATCGTTCGGCTGGGGATATCCGATCACGTGGGGGCAGACGTACGGCGGGCAGCTTACGCAGACGTTCAAGCGGGCGCGGTTTGTGATGACGGAGGACGGGCCGGTGGCGGAACCGTTGGGAGGGTGGCTGGCGGGGGTGTGGTCGATCGACACGGATCCGGTGGAGCGACAGGCAGGGATATTGCCGTACCGGGCGGATCGGTTCGCGCCGGATTACGGGCCGGTTGAGGATCGCTGGGTGGATGTCGATCTCAACTCGCAGCTAACGAAATTCTACGCGGGCGATCAGCTGGTCTATACGGCGTTGATCGCGAGCGGGGTGCCGCCGCACTACACGACGCCCGGGACGTGGGGGATATTCAGACGAATCGTGAATGAGCGCATGCAGGGTGGTTCGGAGGAGAAGGGGGATCAGTACGACCTGTCGAACGTGTATTTCACGCAGTACTTCACCCGCACATGGATCGGGCTGCACTACGCGTACTGGCACGATAATTTTGGATCCTGGCAGAGTCACGGCTGCGTGAATATGCGGCTGGACGACTCGCGCTGGGCGTGGCATTTCTGCGACTTGAACACGAGGGTTGTGGTCCACTACTAGGGAGTGGGGTGGGGGTTAGATAGAGGTGGGGATTTGCGAGCAGTCCCGGCAGGCGCCGAATATTTCCAGGGTGTGCCCGCTGACCTGAAAGCCGGCGGCGCTGGCGGCGGCGATGAGGTCGTCCTCAAGATCACAGCCGTCGAAGGTCATGACCAGGCCGCAGGATTCGCAGACGAGATGATGTTGATGGCGGGAGCGGCGGGGGAGATAGCGATGCTGCTCGGGAGCGGGATGGACGGTGTCGACGGCGCCGATCTGGCGGAGGGTATCGAGGGTGCGATAGACGGTGCTGCGAGCGATCTGGAGGCCGGCGTCGTCAAGGGCGGAGAGCAGTTCCTCGCCGGATAGGCCCTCGGGGGCAGAGTCGAGGGCGAGAAGGATGCCGCGTCGGGAGCGGGTGGAACGGCCGCCGGAGCGCCGGAGGGCGGCCTCGGTGGCGAGAACCCATGGGGAAGGCGCAGCCGTTTCGGTTTGGGTGTGATGTGTAGGGTCAGGCATCGTTTGGCTCCAACTGCGACAATGTCCTAATATCGATCCTTGTCGCAACATAGTCGCAATAAAGCCGAA
>CAUYYU010000077.1:0-8244 GCA_963577415.1 Chloroflexota bacterium | reverse complement strand
CTCACGGACATCGGGGATGGCGTTGTGCACTTTGTAGATGATCTTGCCTTCCTCATCGACGCCCATGGTCATGCGCTCGTGAGCGCTGGCGTCCGAGTTGAAGGCGCCGTAGGCCTTGCCGGCGGTTCCGTCCGGGAAGTCGATGAGGAGGGTCATCTCGTCGGGGAGATCCAGGGTGTTGGAAAACACGCCAGCGGTGAAGCGGCTGTCGATGCTGATGCCAAGCAGACGGGCGCCTTTTCCTCGCAGGACATCCGCCTTTTTACCGTAGGCGATGAGCTCGTTATCGCAGAGCCCGGAGAAGGCGAAGGGTTGGACTCATCCCAGGGCGCGTCGCCAGCATTAAATCTCTGGCGTCACGCAGCTAAACACGACATGTCAGCGCCACAGCACATCGGCGACTTGATCTTGCCGTGATCGTTCGGGCACTTGGAGACCTGCACAGATGATCCGTCATCGGCGGGCGGCAAGGTGTCATTGACAAGGGGAGCATCACACTTGCCACAGGTAGCATTGACGGACATCCCGCACGTGGAGCATTCGTAAGTAGCCATCGGCAATCCCTTTCTCAGCACAAGTCGAAACGATCGAAACGACTTCTGACAGAGCCTCTCTAGATTATGTATACCAGAGCCAGTATACGCGTTCGCCTCGGCCTAGGACGTTTCCGGACGGCCTCTGAAATAGATAACCCAAGCCACGGCTGCGGCGACGAGCCCGCCAGCGATGGGCCCGACCCAGTAGGCCCAGTGGGAGGTGAAGTTGCCGGAGACGATGGCGGCTCCGAAGGTGCGGGCGGGGTTGAGGGAAGCGCCGGTGAGGGCGCCGCCGGCGAGGATGGCGGCGGTGAAGGTGAGACCGATGGCCAGGCCATGAAAGCCAGAGGGACCTTTGCCGCTGACGGCGGCTCCGAGGACGGCGGTGACAAGGAAGAATGTGAGGACGTCGCTAGAACTCGTCGGCGGGCCAGGTGAGATTGCCGGATTGGGGAAACATGAGTTGGAGGGAGGCGGTGGGCTGAAGATTGGCGCCGGTAGGGACGAGGAGACGGTGACTGTCGGGCTGCCCCATGAGAAGGTTCAGGAAGGCCTCCGGGGTGAACTCGACCAGGGGCTCGTCGCCGGTGGCGGTGGCGGTGGAAAAGCGGACGCCGCCGCCGGGAGCCTCGACGCGCACGGTCTCGTCGCCGACTTTGAGGGCGAAAGGCGACCGGGTGACCGGATCGCGCAGGCGGCGGGATAGGGTGGGCTGGATGCACTGGAGGAGGCGCCGCAGGCTGTTGAGACGAAGCATGCGATGGGGCCAGGCGAGATTTTCGGCGGAGACGGTCTCGGCGAAGGTGCGGGCGAAGCGACTGGTGGAGACGACGGGGACGCTGACGTGCGTGCAACCGGCATCAGCGGCGTGGCGAAAAATTCGGGAGATGGCGAGACGTTCGAGGTCGTCGGTCCCGGCGGAGAGGTCGAGGACGTGTAGTTCGTCACCTCTGGGGCGGGTGCGGAGGTAGCCGGCCGGGTGGCCGACGCGAGCGTAGACTTCCCAGCGCACGTCTGCCTGATGTAGCGGTAGCCAGTCCATCTGGGCGGCCATGTAAGGGAGGGAGCGGGCCTCGGGTCCGGCGAGGTTGGCGATCCCGCGGCGATACTGGTGGTGCAGAGGGTTGAGGTCGTCGGGCTCGAAGGGTCTTACTATGAATCCGCCCGGCTCCCGGGGTAAATCGGCCGGGAGGTCGGCGTAGAGGACCGATTGAGGAATCTGGACCCAGCCGTGGCGGGCGTAGTGGGCGTGCCGTCCGGTGGACAACATGGACAGTGGCAGGGCGGTGGAGTGCATGTAGCGGATGGACTCGTCGAGCAATTTTGCCGACAGACCACGCCTTTGCCAATCGGGGTGGGTGGCGACATCGGAGATGCCGCCGTAGGGGATGGTGTCGGCGGCATATCCCATTTCGCGGTGGAAAACCTGGACGTGGGCGATGATCTTCCCGTTGGCGGATAGCGCCCGGGCCTGGCTGAAGGAGTGGGCGGGATCGCGGCGATGATGGCGATCGAAGTATTCACGTACGTCGTTGGGGAAACAGATCTCGAGAAGATCGAGGACCTGTGGGTAGTTTTGCTCGGCGACGGTCACAAGGTCGATGGTCATTGGCGTGCCCTCCCCCGGGCGGAATCAGATATTTCGCGTGCACGGCACCGGCCGCCCGAGTGAGAATTGGACGGGCAGCAGCGGGTATCTTAGCCGCGGCTGCATGAGTGCTGGCGAGCAGAGCATGGAGAAGGCGATATCAGCAAGCAGACGGTTGGACGGGAATCGGGAGTTGACCAAGACCCGGTGGAGAGGTTGCGCCTGGCCATCTCGGCGGGTGGGACGGACGTGTATGGGGAAGCGCTGGACACGCTGGACGGAGTGGAGTCGGTGCGGCAGCTGTATGGCCTGATCGGGCTGCTGGGGGAGGCGGTGGAGGAAAGGCACGCGTGCATGCGCTGCGATGAGGGCTGCTCGGATTGCTGCGCGCAGTTGCCGCTGGTGACGTTTGCGGAATGGCGGCTCTTGCACGGCTGGATGCTGGCGAACCTGACGGCCAGGGAGCGGCGGGAGGCGGTGGGGCGCTGCGAGAATCTGTTGGAGGATGAGTCGACGGTGCTGCCGCGCTGGCTGCGGCTGCGCGGGATGGATCTGGAATCGACGGCGGCCCGGGAATATATCGATGACATCTTCGGCAACGAGGCGACGCCGTGTCCGTTGCTGATGGAGGGCCGGTGCTCGGTGTACGCGGCGCGTCCGCTGGTGTGCCGGGCGTATGGCCGGATGATGCGGACGGAGGAGGACACGCTCTATTGCCAGCGGATTGTGGACAGGCTGGTTCCGTATCAGGAGGAGGAAGGTGAATTCTTCTTACCGGTGTACCGGCCTTACCAGGAGCGGTCTTACGCGCTGGAGGGAGAGGGTGGCTACTTCACGCTGATCGCGATCTGGATGTTGAGTCACCGAGACGCGGATGGGGACCTGGTGAAGGAGCCTTTCGATATCGCGGACGTGCCGGAATGGCCGGTGCTGGATACGCGCTGGGGATTCGCGGAGGCGTTCGCGGAGGAGTAGCCGGGTCAGGATCTCCAGGCGGGGAGCTGCCAGGCGAGGACGTAGCGCTCGGCGCTCGCGGCGACGAGGAGATTGGTGGCCGGGGCGAGGGCGGTGGCTCTGATGGAAGCCAGGGTGGTGGCCTCGCCGATGTAAACGCCGTCGGATTGGATGACGCTGATGGAAGTGTCGGAAGAGAGTCCGCAGACGTAGTCTCCGGAAACCATGAGCGAGCGGGGGGCGACGCGGTCGTTGAACCAGAGCTGGGCGCCGTCGAGGTTGTAAGCGGCGAGTCCTTTCTGGCTGCCGAGGTAGAAGATGGTGCCGGTGGGGTCGGGGGCGATCACGGTGAATTCGAAGGGGATGTCGCGCTGGAATTCGCCGCGTTCGTTGTCGTATATTTCGAGTCCGGCGGCGGTATCGACGATGGTCAACTGGCCGTCACGGGCAAGGAACACACCGCGAATGCGACCGCTGACGCCGAAGCGCTGGACGAGCTGCCCGTCGGGGCTGATGAGCACGACCTGGTTGCCTTCCTGATTGACGGAGCCGACGGCGACGAGGCCGGTGTTTGGGTCCATGTCGATGTCGGCGGCGCCGATGTATTCCTGGGTCGGACCCCAGAGAAGGCCGGCGGATGTATAGGCGAAGACGTGGCCGATTTCGCTGGCGTTGCTGCTGCGCACGGCCAGGAAATTGTTGCGGGAGAGGGCGGCTTCTTCGAGGAGCTGGTTGTCGGGCCGGAAGGGGCGCTGCCAGACGGGGAGGCCGTCGCGCAAGAGGACGACGTCGAAGCCGGTGACGGCGACGGTTCCACCGCCGGGGGAAACGGCGATGCCGGAGGTGGGAATGGTGGTGTCGGCGGACCAGAGGGGCTCGCCACCACCGCCGAAGGCCTGAACGAGGCCGTCGCGGGAGGCGAGGGCGAAGAGGTTGCCGTCGTCGGAGACGGCGATGGCGGCGGCGTCGAAGGTGATGGTTTGCAACCAGGCGAGCTCTTTCCAACCGGCGGAGCTGGGGGCGCGCCGGAGATCGAGACTGAAGATGACATCGCGGACTCGCTCGACGCGAACCTCAAGGCGGCGTCCGTTCCAGACCTCGGCGGCGGCGACGGCCTCGCCGAGATGGTCCCAGCGATCGGTCTCGACCCAACGGGGGAACTGGACGGAGATGACGGTGTCGGCTTTGAAGTCTTTGAGTTTGGCGCGGGCTTCGGCGGCGGTGACGAACTGACCCACAAGGACGGCGTAGCGGGTGACGGAGCTGGCCTGGATGTCGAAGTCGCCGAGGCTGTCGAGGCGGCGAGTGAGAGCCTCGGCAGCGTCGCCGGTTCCAACTCTTTCAACGAATTCGGTGAGGGAGGCGCGGGCGGCGGCGATGGCGTCGATGGCGGTGACGAGGCGCTCGCGGCGGCCGTCGAGGCGAAATTCGCGTACCGACTGTAGGGCCATGACTAGTTGGTCGGCGGCGTTGAGTAGAAGGGGATGAGTCTCGCCGGCGTCGGGTGGGGGGATGAGGGGGATGAGGCTTTCGGATAGCCGCGTGACCTGCGGGCCGAGCTTGTCGATGGCGGTGGCGTAGCGTTCGGGGGTGAGGGAGGCCTGAGCGAGGGCGCGGCTGTTGACTTCGAACAGACGGAGCAACTCGAGGGCGTCGGTAGCGGCGATGAGGGCGGGCTCCCAGTAGGGGCGGAGATTGGCGCGGGCGCGTTCGCCGGCCGGCTCGCAGGCAGCGGCGAGCAGGGCCATACCGCCAAGGCCCATATGGAAGAGCCGGCGGCGGCGCAGGCGTTGGTTGGAATTCGGGGGAGAAGCTTCGGCCTCGACCGGTCGTCTCAGCTGGCTGCCTGAGCGGCCGGCGCCGGGGCTGCGGTTCCCCGGAGCGACCAGGCGGTCGTCGCGGTGATCTGGACGGATCGGATGTCGCCGGCCTGAATTTCGGTGTCCGGCTCGCAGAAGACGAGCTTGTTGGTGCGGGTGCGTCCCATCCAGCGGGGAGCGGCGCCGGCGACCGGGCTCTGGCGCAGCTCTTCGAAGAGGACGTCGTGGGTGGTGCCCATGAGCGCGTGGTTGAGGGAGGTGGAAATGGCTTTTTGGACACGCTCGACTTCGTGGAGGCGACGGAGTTTTTCGTCGACTTCGACGGTGTCGCCCCATCTGGCGGCGACGGTGCCTCGGCGGGCGGAGAAGGCGGCGACGTGGACGACGTCAAAGCGGATTTCCTCGAGCAGCCGCATGGTGTTCTGGAATTGAGCTTCGGTCTCGCCGGGGAAGCCGACGATGATGTCGGTGGAGATGGCGATGTCCGGGACGTGGTGGCGGAGCAGCTCGATCTGGCGACGGTAGAAATCGGTGTCATAGCCCCGACCCATGCGCTTGAGAACGAGATCGTCGCCGGATTGGACCGGCAGATTGATCTCTTCGCAGACGGTGTCGAGGCTTCCCATGGCCGCTGCGAGGTGCTCGTCCAGGTGGCGGGGATGGGCGGTGAGGAATCGCAGCCGGGGGACGAGTTGGGAGGAGTCGATGCGCTGCAGCAGGGTCGCCAGGGAAGCCTCGGGTTCGAGGTTGCGACCGTAGCGGTTGATGATCTGGCCGAGCAGGGTGACTTCGCGAGCTCCCTCGGCCACGCGGGACTCGATTTCCGCGATGATTTCGTCGATGGAGCGGCTTTCCTCGGGGCCCCGGCGGAAGGGCACGATGCAAAAGGTGCAGCGTTTGTCGCAGCCGTGGATGACGGTGACGTAGCGGCTGACGGCGCCGGCGCCGGGTAATTGCTCGGGGAGAAATTCATCCCAGTCGTCGGTGACGGGGCCGGGGTTTTCGGCCAGGAGGGCCCGGAGGGGGTCGAGGTCGCGGGCGGGAAAGACCACGTCCAACCATTTGAGGTAGGGGGCGATCTCCTCAGCGGGAGCGGCGGCGGAGCATCCGGTTAGAGCGATGAGCACGTCGCCGCGTCGGCGCTTGCGGAAGCCGAGGGCGCCGACGCGGCCCCAGACCTTGCGGTCGGAGTTGTCTCGCACGCTGCAGCCGTTGAGGATGACGACGGAGGCCCGGTCCGGGTCTGACACCGGCACGTGACCGTCGAGGACAAGGCTCCTGGCGATGCGCTCGGAGTCGTCCTGGTTCATCTGGCAGCCGCTGGTCCAAATGTGGAAGCGGTGCCGGGTGAGGTTTTGCTGTCGGGGGAGTACTGCGGTTGACATAAATGATTTTACCGGGCTCGTTGATATAATACCTCGATTGTAAATCTGCTCTCTCCCCGACGGTCCTGGAGTGCTGGTTCTGCCCGTGATCCGCTTCTGGCGACGACTCACCGCAAGGCACGCGAAACTGTATTCGTGGGCGGCGCTGTCGCTGGCGATGGTGGCGGTGATCCTGATAACGAGCCTGGGGGCGCGACCTGACGTGACGCAACTGCTGTTTCTGTCTCTGGTGGGAGTGGTGGTGTCGGGGGTGACGGTGTTGCTGCTCAACTGGGAGCGCGGTGGCGAGCGAGCGGGGACGGACGACGAGGATTGAAGAGAATCCTGGTAACGGGCGCTGGAGGGCAGCTGGGGGGTGAGTTCGTAACGCTGCTGCCGGGGGCGACGACCCTCATGCTCGCCCGCGACGGACTGGATGTCAGCGACGCCGGGGCGGTGGCGGCGGCGGTGTCGTCGTTCGCGCCGGAGCTGGTGATCCACACGGCGGCGATGACGAACGTGGACGCCTGCGAGAGCGATCGGGAAGGCGCCCGCGCCATCAACGTGGCTGGGGCGGAAAACGTCGCCCGGGCGTGCCGTGAGGTGGGCGCGGCGATGGTCTATGTGAGCACGAATTACGTATTTGACGGCGAGAAGATCGCGCCCTACAACGAGGGTGATGGGACGAATCCGATCAACGTGTACGGGGTGACGAAGCTGGAGGGTGAGGAGGCGGTGGGCCGGTTGCTTGAACGCCACTATGTGGTGCGGACTTCGACCCTATACGGACCGCGGCGTCGAAATTTCGTGACGGCATTGGTGGAGGCGGCCCGGGACCGGACGCACCTGAGTTATGTGGACGATCAGCGGGTGACGCCGACGTCGACGGCCGACCTGGCGGCGGCGATCCTGGAACTGGTGGAGGCCGAGTCGTTCGGGACGTATCACCTAGTCAGCCAGGGAGAGACGACATGGTACGGTTGGGCGTGGGCCGCACTGGAAGCGCTGGGTGTCGGGGACGTGGAGATCAGCCCGATACCGGCGTCGCGATTCGAGCGGCCGGCGGCGGTGCCGGCCAATGGCGTGATGGCCAATAACGCGGCGAGAGCGCTGGGCGTTCAGCTTCGAGGCTGGCGAGAGGCGCTGGAGGAGTTCGTCAGCATCAATGTGAGGGGTGATTCGTAATGGGATTTCTGGGCGGCGGACCGAGTTCGGGAGACGATCGCGGCATCTACCTGTACGTGCAGGTTGCGAAATCCGGCGAAAAGATCAGGGTGCGGATCGATCCCTCCAGTGACCTGGCGCAGCATTTTGACGCGGACGGTGGGGACAACCCGACCTATTACACCTGTTCCAAGGAAGTGATAGGGAGTGAGTCGTTCGACCCGGTGGAGTTGAACTTGGAGTTTGACGGGCGGCGACGGCTGACCGGACAGGAGATTACGGGCGGGAAGTTCATCACCGAGGCCGATTTTTATGCGGACCAGGCCGGGGCGGGCGATGACGACTGAGGGGACTAGTAGCGGCCGGCGGCGCGCTCGCGGCAATACCGGCTGACGGAGCGTCCCGGACTTGAGAGAATCGGCGCCACGAATGGATGCTGGGCTCGCGACTTTGAGCGGGCTGCCGCGATCGCTCTGGATGGCGGCGGCGCTGCTGGCGGCGGTGGTGGTGGGGATGGTGGCGGTGGTGTTGCCGGCACAGGCGGCGGTGATGTGGGTGGTGACGCCGATCATGCTGACGCTGGCGTTGCTGCGGCCCCGGGTTGCGCTGGCGGCGGCGCTCGGACTGGCGTACGTGCTGCCGTTCGCGGTGGCGCCGGTGAGAGTGGGGCTGCGGCCGCCGATCATCGAACTCACGCTTGCGGTGGCGCTGGCGGCGGCGCTGGTGCGGATGGCTATGGGTGGTTGGGGGAGGCCGTGGCCGGCTCGGGGTTGGCTGGGGATGGTGGCAGGGGTGCTGGTTTTCTGGGCGCTGGCGGT
>CAUYYU010000076.1:0-8258 GCA_963577415.1 Chloroflexota bacterium | reverse complement strand
CCAGCGTCCCGGCCTCGCCGACATGACCTACCTCAACACCGGCACCGCCGGCATTGTCGCCGAGCCCACCGTCGATGCCCTCCTTGAGAACACCCGCTTCGCCGAGCGCCACGGCCATGGTGGCTACGAGCCCCAGAAAGAAAAGGCCGAGGCCTCCCGCGCCACCCTCGCCGCCTTCCTCGGCGCCGATCCCGGCGAGATCGCCTTCGCCGTCAACGCCACCGAAGCCGTCAACTGGGTCACCGCCTCCTTCCGCTTCCAGCCCGGCGACGAGGTGCTCACCTCCCTCAGCGAGCATCCCTCCATGAATATGCCCTGGTCCCACCAGGAGGCCCGCGGCGGCGCCCGCCTCCGCTGGTTCGAGCTCAGCCACGACCCGGCCGAGACCCTCCGCAACCTCGAAGACGCCATCACCCCCCACACCCGCATGATCGCCATCAGTCACGTCGAGCGTCATCACGGCGTCCGCGTCCCCGCCGACGAAATCTGCGCTCTCGCCCGCGCCGCCGGCCTGCTCGTGTTCCTCGACGGGGCCCAGTCCGTCGGCCAGTTCCCCGTCGACCTGCACGCCATGGAAGTGGACTTCTACGCCGCCAACTGCCACAAATGGCTCTGCGGGCCGAACGGCACCGGCGTCCTCTACTGCCGTCAGGACCGCCTCCACCTGCTCGAACAGGCCCATGTCGGCCCCGGCGGTCAGGCCTCCTGGGATCGCGCCGGCGGACTCGTGCTCGGCGACACCGCAAGCCGTTTTGAATATGGCACCCGCAGCTGGGGTGTCGCCGCCACCATCGGCGACGCCGTCGACGCCTTTCAGGCCATCGGCCCCGCCGCCATCGAGCTCCGAATAAAGTCTCTGGCCGCTTACGTCCGTTCCTGTATCGCCGACCGCGGCTGGCAGCTCACCAGCCCCACCAATTGGGAACACGGCTCCGCGCTCGTCTCCTTCGTCATTCCCGGCGTCGACGGCCGCGAGCTCTGCCACGACCTTCAGGAGTCCGCCAATACCTGGCTTTCATCCAACACCAGCAACGGTTTTCGCTTCTCTCCTCACTACTACAACACCGAAGAAGAAATCGACCGCGCCTTCCAAAATATTGAGAGACTCGCCCCCGGCGGCTAAATTGTCTCTGCGCCCTCGCCCCGTTATGCCGTCATAGCCACCCTCCAAACCATCCGGGCGCCTCTGGGACCTCTCTGTGAACAGCCGGAAGAAATCTTCAGCCAGTGGTAACGAGTTCTTCGTCGGTCTCGTGCTCGTCGCCCTGCTTATGTTTCTCGCCTGGTACTTCCTCCTGCGCCCCCGCGACATCGAGGTCAACACCATCGATTCCCCCGGCGCCACCATCACCGTCCCCGGCGAAGACTCACTCGAGAAGGCTTTGGAGAAGCTCCAGCTCACCCCCATCCCCGGCGACACCCCCACCCCTGCGCCCACCCCCACCCCTGCGCCCATCGACATAACCTACGTCGTCCAGGACGGCGATATCCTCTCCAGCATCGCCGACAGCTACGGCGTCACCGTCGACGCCATCATCGCCATCAACGACCTCGAAGATCCCGATTTCCTCAGCATTGGCCAGGTCATTCGCATCCCGGGCGCCGACCCGCCCTGATCCCCCCTTCCCTCAATTCCATCCCACCCTCCTCCCGGCTACCCTTTCCCGCAACCACTCATCCAGCCTCGGGGGTAGCAATGATGGCCCACAAGATCATCGTCGGATTCGAACCGCATCCCGGTCTCCTTGACGCCATCCAGTCCGCCCTCCCGGGCCAGCAGACCGAGATCGTCACCGCCACCGACGACGAAGCCCTCGCCCAGGCCCTTCCCGGCGCCGACATCCTCTTCGGCCTCCGCCTGAACGCCGATCTCATGCCTCTCACCGGCTCCCTCCACTGGATCCAGACTCTATCCGCCGGCGTCGAGAATCTGATCAGCCCCGCCCTCATCGAAAGCGGTATCGTTATCACCAATGCCAGCGGCGCCCACGCCCCCCAGATTTCCGAGCATGTCCTCGCCATGCTGCTCGCCTTTGCCCGCAACCTTACCGGCGCCTACCGCGCCCAGCTCGACGCCCGCTGGGACGCTGACAGCCTCACCGACGGCATCTTCGAGCTGGAAGGCAAGACACTGGGCGTCGTCGGCCTCGGCGACCTGGGCGACGCCGTCGCCGTCAGGGCCCGCGCCTTCGGCCTCAACATCCTGGCCATCCGTAATCGACCCACCGCCAAACCCGCCTACGTCGACGAAATCTTCCTCCCCGGCGACCTCCCCGAACTGCTCTCTCGCTCCGACTTCGTCGTCGACACCCTCCCCCTCACCCCCGCCACCAGGCACTTCTTCGCCGCCGCCCAGTTCGACCGGATGCGCGACACCGCCTATTTCTTCAATGCCGGCCGCGGCGGCACCGTCGATCAGGACGCCCTCATCTCCGCCCTTCGATCCGGCGCCATCGCCGGAGCCGGTCTCGACGTCACCGACCCTGAGCCTCTTCCCCCCTCCTCCCCCCTTTGGAAGCTCCCCAACGTCATCATCACCCCGCACTACTCCGGCTACTCACCGCGACTGCGGGAGCGGTTCACCCGCATTTTTCTCGACAATCTCATCCGTTTTGACGCTGGCGAGCCCCTCGCCAACGTCGTCAACGCCGCCGCCGGGTACTAGGCCGACGCTCGCGCAACCTTCCCCAATCCCAGGCGGGCCCTGTCCCACCGGAGCCTATGACCACCCCCAATCCCCAACCTGATTCCCTGGACCCACCCGGCTTACGCCAATGGGTCGGCTTCTGCCTGGCCTTCTTCTGTTTCTGGGGCTCCCTTTACGTCTACATGCCCACCTTTCCCGTCTACGCCGAATCGCTCGGCGCCTCCCTCACCGTCGTCGGACTCATCATCGCCTCCTACGGCTTCGTCCAGTTCGCCCTTCGCATCCCCGTCGGCTACCTCTCCGATCGCCGCGGCTCCCGGCTTCCCTTCATCACCATCGGACTCCTCGCCAACGCCCTCGGGGCCGCCGGCATGGCCCTCTTCCCGGGTCCCTTCCTGCTCATCCTCTGGCGCGGCCTCCACGGCGTCGGCGCCGCCTCCTTCGTAACCTCCTCCGTCTACTTCGCCAGCTTCTTTCGCTCCGACCAAGCCACCCGCGCCACCGGCCTGCTCGTCTTTATGACCGCCATTTCCCAGGTCGTCATCAGCATGGTCGGCGGGCTCCTCGCCGAGCACTTCGGCATGCCCTTCACCTTCTGGACCGCCGCCGCCATCGGCGTCGCCGGCATTGCCGCCATGCTGGTCGCCGGCGAGCGCGCCGCTGTCGTTCGCCGGCCCATGTCCATCCGCCGTCTTGGCCGCGTCATCACCATCCGCAGCCTGCTCGCCACCTCCGGCATCGGCGCCCTTTTTCAGTTCATCACCTTCGGCCTCAACATCAGCTTCATCCCCATCTTTGCCGACGGCCTCGGCGCCACCAAGACCGACCTCGGCACCATCACCACCGTCAGCTACCTCACCTATGGCATCGCTTCCCTGGCCGCCGTCCTGGGTATCCGCCGTTTCAGCGAGCGGGCTTTCGTGATCGGCGGCTTTGTCATCACCGCCCTCACCATCGTCATCCTCCCCGCCATGCATACCGTCCCCGCCCTCCTGGCCCTCCAGGCCGTCAACGGCCTTGCTCGCGGCTTCGTCTTCCCGGTCCTCATGGGCATCTCCATCAAGGAAGTCCCCGAGCACGAGCGCGCCTCCGCCATGGGGGTCTTCCAGTCCATCTACGCCATCGGCATGTTCAGCGGACCCGCCGTCGCCGGTATCATCGCCGACGCCATCGGCATGACCGGCCTCTTCCTGATCGTCAGTCTCTTCCCCATCCTCAGCATCGTCGCCGCCCTCCGCTGGCTGCCCGCCACCGTCCGCCACTACGCCGTCGGCGTCCAGCCCTGAGCCCCATCTCCCGACCCGTCCACGAGCCTCCGCCCGACAAAAAAAGTCGCGTTATGTAAGCCCGGTTTTGTTTGCGGGCCCACGTCGTGATACCGTAATCCTCCTTAGAACGGTCGCTCGCGGGAGGCGCATTTGGTGAAGCGAAGGTCCACGAAAAGGTCCTTTGCTGAAATCGATCGAGGACCCCTTGGAGCCGGGATATTCACCGCCCGCAAGCGCGCCGGCCTAACGCAGGCTCAGCTTGCCACCGCCATCGGTCGCGACCGACCCTGGCTCAGCGATCTGGAAACCGCCAAACTCACATTCATCACCGACGACGACGCCCGCAATCTCGCCGCCCACCTGCCGATCGAATCCACCGAGCTAGACTCCCTCCGCCGCGGTACCGGCAGTCGCCGTCGTCGCTCCATGCAGGCCGGCGTCTGGTATCCCCCTGTCGGTTTTTGCCCCGAGTGCGGGCGTCCCCGCGAGCCTGCCGCCCACTTCTGCGGTGGCTGCGGCATCACCCTGCCCTCCGATGTCGTATGTTCCGCCTGCGGCCACCCCAACGCCTCCGCCTCCGCGTTCTGCACCCAGTGCGGCGGCCATCTCGGCCAGGTCTCTCCCCCGCTCTAGACTTCCAGCAGCGTCGCCAGCTCCGGGTGCGTTTCCTCCAAAAAGACATGACGCTTTCCGTCCCGTTCCACCACTATCACCGGCACCTCCATCTGACCCGATACCTCCACCACCTCCCGTCGCTCCCACTGCGCGTCTGGCACCTGCACCCATTTATAGGGCAACCCGTTCTCTTCCAGCCAGCTTTTCGCTCGCCTCACCCACGGGCACCAATTGACTCCATAAAGAGTTATCGCCGCTTTGTCATCCACGCGTGCTCATACCCCTGGTCACCATGGAAAGTAGACTCGTCATCCGCTCCGCCGCCTGCTCCGGCGGCAGGCCGCGCACGCAGTCCCGGATGTTAGCGCTCAAGTGCATCTCCACCATCCGGTCCAGCGCCGCTCGCACCGCCAGCATCTGCGCCACCACCTCCTCGCATTTTCGCGAGTCGGCGATCATCCGCTGGATGCCGCGCAGCTGCCCTTCCGCCCGCTTCAGGCGCGCCAGCAGATCCTTATCCACCGCGCCCGTCAACGTGTCCGTCCTATCCGCTGGCATGGCCGTTACGTAGCCGCCGCCGAAACCGCCGCGTCCATCCGCCCGCGCAAAACGTCTTCCGGCGCGAACCCGACGATCCGGTCGATCTCCTCGCCGCCGCTGAACACCAGCAGCGTCGGGATGCCACGGATTCCATACTGTCCGGCCGACTTCTGATTCGAGTCCACATCCACCTTTGCGAACGTCAATTTGCCCTCATATTCGTCGGCCAGCTTCTCAAACACCGGCGCCATCATCTTGCAGGGACCGCACCATTCCGCCCAGAAGTCCACGACCACCGGCACGTCCGATCCGAGCACCTTGCTTTCGAACTCTGAATCCTCCACTGCTATTGGTTTCGCCATCGCTTCATTCCTTTCAAATTCATTCCTCTATGTCCCCTATTGTACATACCCCCCCGGGGTATGCTGTCAGATTGCTTACAGAGCGCCCGAACCCGTCAGAAGACCCATTCGAACCTGCGGATATAATCCCTCACACACATTCCACCCCCGGATCGCCGCAATGACCACCGACACCAAAACCGACAACGACCAGACAGCCTCCGCCTCCGCCGGCCCCATCCGCATCACCATCGAGGTCGAGCGTCCCTCCGCCATTATCGCCGAGCTCGGCCCCCACGCTCGCGGCGCCGCCCGCGAGGCCCTCCTTACCATCCGCGGCGCTCTTGACCTCGCCCTGCGCTTCGTCGACGACGAGCACGACGGCCCGCCTCCCACCGGTCCCGCCCGCATCAAGATCGAGTAGTCCGCCCGGCTAACCCACCACTAGGTTCAACAGCCGTCCCGGCACGAATATCACCCGCTGGATCGTTTTCCCGCCCACATGCGTTTGCACGTTGGGACTTGCCAGCGCCAGCGCCTTCGCCTCCTCCTCCTCGATGCCCGCGTCCACCACCAGTCGGTCCCGCACCTTCCCGTTCACCTGCACCACAAGGGTCACCGTCTCGTCCACCGTCAGCGCTTCGTCATAGCCCGGCCACGGGGCCGTCACCACAGGTCCCTCGTGCCCCGTGCGCTCCCACAGTTCCTCCGCCAGGTGCGGGGCCGTCGGCGCCAGCAGCCGGATCAACTTTTCCAGCACCTCCCGTCCCTCCTCCGTCTCCGCCAGCTCCGGCGACCAGATATCCAGCAGCGCGTTCACCGGCTCCATCAGCCCGTTCGCGATCATCGTGTTAAAGCGTAGCTCCTCCAGGTCCCCCGTACATTTCTTCACCGCCTTGTGGATGATCTTCCGCACCAGCGCCCGCGCCTCCTCCAGCGGCGGCCGTTGTCGTCCTTCCTCCACCACCCGTCTTCCCACCACCAGGTCCCATATTCGGTTGTAAAAGCGCGATATCCCGTTCAGGCCGTTTTCATTCCACGGTAGCGTCCCGTCCATCGGCGCCATGAACAGCTCATATCCGCGCAGGCAGTCCGCCCCGTAGCGGTCCACTATTTCATCCGGCGTCACCACGTTGCCCAGCGACTTCGACATTTTCCCGCTGCGCACCCCCACCCATTCCTTCCCGTCCCCCTGCATCCTCTCCGGTCTCGTCTCGAACTCCGCCTTCGACGGCGCGTGAAACAACAACCTAGCATCCGCCGTCGGCTCGGCATAGACGTCCATGCCCTCCGCCTCTATCGACGATGCCCGCTCCTGTGTCACCCTCACCGTCGACGCCTCCACCCACCCGTCCTGCGCCAGCAGCATCCCCTGGTGCCGCAGCTTCGCGTACGGCTCCTTTGCACTCACCATCCCCTCGTCGTACATCACCTTGTACCAGAACCGTGAGTACAGCAGATGCATCACCGTATGCTCCGCCCCACCCACATACAGATCGACCGGCATCCAGCTTTCCGCCGCCTCCCGCTCAAACGGCCCCTCGTCAAAATTCGGCGTGATGAACCGCAGGAAATACCACGACGAACAGGCGAACCCGCCCAGCGTGTCCGTCTCCCGTTTCGCCGGCTTGCCGCAATCCGGGCACGTCGTGTTCACCCACTCCGTCGCCGCCTCCAGCGGCGATCCCCTCTCCGGCGACGGTCGAAAATCCGTCACCTCCGGCAGCAGCACCGGCAGTTCCTCCTCCGGCACCGCCACCTCCCCACAATCCTCACAGTGCACTATCGGGATCGGGCAGCCCCAGTACCTCTGCCTCGAGATCAGCCAGTCCCGCAGCCGGTAATTGACTGCCAACTTGCCCAGTCCGCGCTTCTCCAGGTCCGCCACGATTCTCTTAAAGCCCTCCTCCCATTCCAGCCCGCCGTATTCGCCCGAATTCACCAGCTTCCCGGACCCCAGGTACGCCTCCTCCAGGTCTTCCCCGTCCCAATCCGGCGGCGCGACCACCACCGGAATCGGCAGCCCGTATTTCCCTGCGAACTCAAAGTCCCGGTCGTCATGACCTGGCACCGCCATGATCGCTCCCGACCCGTACGACAGCAGCACATAGTCCGCGATCCAGATCGGGATGCGCTCCTCATTCACTGGATTCACCGCGTACGTGCCGGTGAACACCCCCGTCTTCTCCCGTTCCGTCGAAGTCCGATCGATTTCCGACACCAGCGCCGCCGCCCGCACGTACTCCTCCACCGCCTCCTTCCGTTCCGCCGTCATCAACCTCTCCACCAGCGGATGCTCCGGCGCCAGCACCATGAACGTCGCCCCGAACAACGTATCCGGCCTCGTCGTAAACACCGACAGCTCGTCGCCGCGTTCCGTCTTGAACACCACATCCGCCCCCTCACTCCGCCCCACCCAGTTGATCTGCGCCCGGCGCGTTTGCTCCGGGTAGTCCACCAGTTCCAGATCCTCACTCAACCGATCCGCGTAATCCGTGATCTTGAAAAACCACTGCTTCAGCGGTTTCTTGTAGATTCCCGAGTGCCCCCGCCAGTCCGTCCCGTCCGCCAGCACCTCCTCATCCGCCAGCGCCCCACACACATCGCACCACCACTGCCGCTTCTCCGCTCGGTACGCCAACCCCCGCCGATGCAGCAGCAGGAAAAACCACTGCGTCCAGCGGTAATACTCCGGCATCGACGAATCTATCTCCCTCTCCCAGTCGTACCCGCATCCCACCAGAGTCAATTGCCGCCGATAGTTTGCCGCGTACTCCCGCGTCGTCTCCGCCGGATGCCGCCCCTTGTCGATCGCGTCCTGTTCCGCCGGCAGTCCGAACGCGTCCC
>CAUYYU010000075.1:0-8267 GCA_963577415.1 Chloroflexota bacterium | reverse complement strand
CTGCCCCGCCGCCCTCACCAGCACCAGCGCCAGCCCCGTCGTCAGCGGACGCGAATACACCGTCGGCTGATCGAAAAACGCGATCATCAGATCCCGCGCCGTCTTCTCCAGTTCCGGCTGCACCCACAGCACCGTCAGCGGGAACAGCGCCACCCCCACCAGCGCCGCCAGCCACGCTCCCACCCGAAAAAACCTCACCCGCGGCCCCAGCCTGGTCCAGAACAGCACGAACATCAGGCCGAATCCCAGCGCTCCCCAGTGCGGCAACTGCAACACCGGTTGCAGGTCTACCCACCGGGCGTCTAGCCATTCCAACCGAAATCCCCCATCCGTGCGATCGGGCTCCACCCTGCGTCTCCCCGGCGAGCCCGCGGCCTCTCCTCGACCTCCGCCCCGCTCGCATCATATCCATTCCTCGCCCCATCCCGCCTGTACCGCTCCTTCCACCAGCGCCTCCAGCGCGTTCCCTCGAAACCTCAATCCTCCCACAACGCCGAATCACTCAATCCCGCCCCGATTCTCTGCTAAAATCCCTGTCGCGTCACAAACCGGTACCGCCCGGTTTTTGTCCCGGGTCGGTGGGTGAGTGGCTAATACCACCAGACTGTAAATCTGGCGCCCGGAAGGGCTACGCAGGTTCGAATCCTGCCCGGCCCACCGCCTCGCGGCGAAAGTCCGACCGGCGACTCCAAAAAAGCATCGTCTCGCCCGGACATACGATTGAGAGAACTCATCCGGGCGGACGCAAATATGGTCCCGTAGTGCAGCGGCCTAGCATATCTCCCTGTCAAGGAGAAGATCGCCGGTTCGAATCCGGTCGGGACCGCCAATTTCCCTCGCCTCGCCTCGCCTCGCTTCGCCTCGCCGAACCCGCCCTCCCGCCGTCCGGCACCGACACAAACTAATATCCCCGCCAACCCCGCTCCCGGCAACGAAACTTCCCCGGGCGCATTAACCTCGGCCACTCATGGCGACCCAAAACAAGCAGGTCAATTTAAGATTCTGGTATTGGTGGGTGTTCGCCTCCGGCTTGGGCGCCGCCATCGGCTGGCCGGTGACCCTGCTCGTGGCCTTCGCCGTGACCGACATCGTCGGAATCGAGACGGGCAGAGACCTACCGGGACACGGCAGGTCGGTCTATTTTGGCGTCCCATTGCCGACCGTATTTTGGCTCGCTCCTTTCACGCTGATTTTGGGCGGTGCGGCAGGTGGATTCACAGCCGGGGGCTTGCACTGGCTTGTCCTCCGACGGCACGTGTCCCACGCCGGCTGGTGGGTGTTGGTGAGCGCCCTCGCCTGGGCGGTCGTCTGGGCCGTGCACGGACGCGTGGACGGAGTCTTATTTGATAGGAATTATCTCGCCTTCGACCTCCGCTTCTTCGCCGTCGTCGGGGCTCTCTGCGGCGTCCTGTTCGGGTCAATTATCGGGGTGAAACTCGCTCTATTCTGGAGGCGCCCACCCTCGCGCTCGCAGCTGAAAATCTTCGCCGTTGCTGGTCTGGTGACGGTCGCCATACTCGCCGTGTTTGCCGTCGCAACCTTTACCGACAACCAGGAGTCCGACCGCCGCAACCGGCAGACCATGGATTCACTCCCCCTGGTTCCCGACTCCATCTTGACCGACCAGATATCCATGAACGCCAGCGACATTTTCCACAGGCGACGCGCTTTTCAGCAGAGTTTCATCGCCGGGGATGGTCCGATGTCGGTCGCTCGTTTCTACCTCACGGAGCTCTCAATCCGCGGGTGGCGGCTGACCGACCGGCTCACCTACCAGTGGCCCGTGGGCTTGATCGCGCTCGATTTTGAAAAAGGTGACGAAAACCTGAGGATCGCCGTCTACACCGTGCCTACCGACGCGGGAACAGCCTTCGACGTGGCGTCCCATGTGCCTCCCGTGCGGATCTGGTGGGGACGATAGCCCGGGCCACAGGCGCCTCCCCTCCCCACCCGGCCCATCCGAATATCACTTCCAGCATCCAACCGTCGGAGATCCGCATGACCGGTAACAACAAGCACTTCCAGGTCCCCATCAAAGCCACCGCGCCAACCGCGCTCACCCCACCCGGCCGTCCTCGCCGCCGTCATCATCATCGCCGGCCTGCCGGTCGGTTTCGGCCGCTCCGCCGTCATCTGGGGCCTCAACGCCGTCTCCGCCAGCGTCGCCCCGCCCGTCATCATGATCCTCGTCGCCGGCGGCTATCGCGGCCACACGTCCGGCTTCCGAGAGTCCATAACCACCGGGCTCCGCTGGCTGCCCCGCTACCTCTGGACCAACCTGCACACCACCGTCATTTTCTGGGTCCCGGTCTCAGCCCTCTTCTGGCTGCACGGCTGGCAGCAACGCACATTCCCGGCCGACGGTTCCGCCGATCTCGCCCTCACCGTCTTTTGGTTCACCGCCATCGCCGCCCTGGCCCTCTACCTGCACACCCGCACCCTGGTCGCCCCCTTCCTCGCCGTCCACGGCAATCTCCCCGGCACCCTTGCCGCGCTCGAGTCCTGGCGACTCAGCGGACGGCACTTCGCTCGCGTCTTCGGCGGCTTCATCATCCCTCTCTTGCGCCTCTCCACCTTCCTGCCCCGCCTCCTCGGCCACGCCACCGGCCGCTGCCTCGACTGGACCCTCTAGCCACCGCCCAATGCTGGATGCTCTCCCAACTCAGCTCCGCGATTCACCAACCGGCGGCAACGCCATTCAGAACAAACTGGCTGAACCCGGCAGCGAAGGCAGCAACTCGCGTTTTGGCATCAGAAAAAATCGGGCTTGGCCTGCCCACACATCGGCTCACCGGCCGCGTTTGACCGGCTCCACGGAACTCAAGCCCGGTCCGCGGATATCCTCGACGCTTTCGGAACGAGGCTGGCTAGATCGAAACGACGTTGTCCGCCTCGCCGCCTCTCCCGCTACCCGAATCTCTGCCTTTGCCATTTCGAGCCCCTTCCCTGTTCTCCTGAGCCGACTCTACCAGCAGATTGTGACCACCGGGTCAATTGCACAGCCGGACCTGAGCCCGGTCCCACTGCGTCTCCTCTCGCCGGCCGCGACGGCCTCCGCCTTCTCGCGCAACGCCCCCCGCTTTTACGTCCGCCCCTCCCGTACCTGGCGCCTTCTCGACGCCTCGTAAATCTCCAAATACTCCTCCACCGAGACCCGCGCGATCGCCCGCCCGATCAGATCCAGCGGAATGTCGTCATCCGTCCGGAACCGCGCACACGACTTACCCATTTCCAGCCTCTTGCCCGTCCGTTCCCATTCATCCAGGAACCACGCCCTGACCCACTCGCTCCCATAGACACCCATCAGATACTGCGAACGTAATTCTTCTGCGACGCCAGCGAGACGTATACCAGCGGCCGTCCGCTGTAAGTCTTCGGGTACCGATCCAGCGGAATCACGTACGAAATCATCTCCTGCCGAAACTGCTCCTCATAGCCCTTCGGCAAATTGGCCAGCACCACCTGCCGCAGCGTTCCCACCAGCGCCCGTCTCTCCGGCGCCAGCTCCTCCAAATATTCCGCTGTCGTCGTCACCTTGCTCCCCATCACTCCGGCGCCTCCTATCGCTCTTGCCCCCACCTTAGCCTCAGGTGAGCACCTTCAAGCACCGCCCACACCGATCTTCTCCGCGCCCGTCATGCGGGCCTTAGAATTTCAGAAACACCACCCACCATCGCTCGGAGGCTCAGATGAGATTCAACAGCAAAGTTTTTGTGGTCACCGGCGGCACCGGCGGGCTCGGCGGCGCCGTCAGCCGCCGTCTCCTCGACGAAGGCGCCCGCGTCCACGTCACCTGGATAGTCGCCACCGAGGCCGACGCCTTCAAAGTCTCCCTTGGCGCCGCCGCCGACTCCTGCGTCCTGCACCAGCTCGACATCCTCGACGAAGAGGATGTCATCGCCTTCGTCGCCGAACTTTTTGCTGCCGAAGGTCGCATCGACGGCCTCTGCAACCTCGTCGGCGGCTACGTCGGCAGCATGTCCGTCATCGACACCGACCTCGCCCGCTGGGACTTCCTCCTCAACCTCAACGTCCGCACCGCTCTCACCATGTGCAAGCACATCGTGCCGCACATGCTGGCTGGCGGCGCAGGCAAAATCGTCAACGTCTCCGCCCGCCGCGCCCATCAGGGCGCCGCCGGGCTCAGCGCCTACTCCGCCTCCAAAGCCGCCGTGCTGCGTTTCACCGAAGCCCTGGCTGCCGAAGTCCTCCACAACAACGTCCAGGTAAACGCCATCCTGCCCAGTACCATTGATACCGCCCAGAACCGCGCCGCCTCACCCAACGCCGACTACTCCGATTGGGTATCGCCCGACGACATCGCCGCCGTCGTCGCCTATCTCTGTAGCCCCGAAGCCGACATCATCACCGGTGCCGGCATCCCCGTCTACGGCCGCGCCTGAGCCGCCTCGCCGCCTACCATCCTCGCTGGAACCAATCCCACCACTTCACCACCAATTCAGAAGAAACTGGCAATGCTAGCCAGCCCTAGTACCCCACGTCATATCTCAGCAGCCGCACATTGATCAGCGTGATCACCCCGATCACGATGAACAGCACAAACGACATCGCCGCGGCATAGCCCATCTTCAAGTACGCGAACGCATTGTCATATATCAGCACCACCACCGTCACCGTGCTGTCCAGCGGCCCTCCCATCCCCACCTCTGGAGTCATCGTCATAATGAACACCTGCACGAATATCTGCAGCGCCCCGATGAAGTACACGATCACCACGAAAAACGTCGTTGGCGCCAGCAGCGGTAGCGTGATCCGGAAGAACGTCGACCTCCGCCCCGCCCCATCTTAACTCCACCGCCCTCCAATCCGAGCCCGCTGCTAGAAGAAACAGGCTGCGCCTGCGACCCGGCGGCGTCTGGCAGTTCTTGACCAGCAAACCGCCAGCCGCACCCCCTGCATTTGGCAATTTCCAACCGCCAGACTGGCAGCGAGTTCAGACTGTGCCCTATGATCCGACCCGCTAGGCGAAGAAGCATCACAGTCGGCATGGGCCCGCAGAGAGGACAGGTCGACTAGTGCGAATAGGTGTTCTGGAAATTCTCGCTGCCGAAGTCGGCGGCGGCTGGTTCCAGAAGTTGAACAAACTCCTGATCCGGCGCCAGTACGCCAGCGTCATGCCGCAGGCCGTCAGCGTCTGGTGCCGCCAGCTCGGCCACCAGACCTTCTATGCCACCTACTACGGCCAGTCCGACCCAAAATCCCTCCTCCCCGACGATCTCGACATCGTCTTCATCTCCGCCTACACCCGCGCCACCCCCCTCGCCTACGCCCTCGCCAGGCTCTACCGGCAAGACGGCGTCATCACCGTCGCCGGCGGCCCCCACGCCAAAGTCTTTCCCGAGGACTGTCTTCGATTCTTTGACGTCGTCGTACGGGAGTGCGATCGCGAATTGATCGCCGAAATCCTGCTCGATCCTCCCCGCGGCGAAATCGTGTCCAGCGGACGCCCCCTCCTCGATCTCCCTTCCATCGAGCAGCGCCTCCCCGAGATCCAAACCTCCATTCTCTGGAGAGGCCGGGCCCACCCGGCCGCCGTCGTCCCCGTCCTGGCCAGCGTCGGCTGCCCCTACCAGTGCGATTTCTGCGTGGACTGGGACAACCCCTACTTCGTACTGCCGCGGGACAAGATCGCCGCCGATCTCCGCTTCATCTCCGAACGTCTCCCCGGAGCCAAAGTCGGCTTCCACGACCCGAACTTCGCCGTGCGATTCGACCAGACCATGGACATCCTGGAGCAGCTTCCCCCCGGCGCCCGCAGTCCGTATCTGATGGAAAGCTCCCTCTCCATCCTCCGCGAGTCCCGCCTGCCCCGCCTCACCGACACCAACTGCTGGTTTGTCGCCCCCGGAGTCGAATCCTGGACCGCCTACTCCAACAAATCCGGCGTCGGCGGCCAGGAGAGCGCCCGCCAGAAGCTCGATCGCGTCGTCTCCCACTTCGAGCTCATCCACCAGCACGTCCCGGGAATTCAGGCCAACTTCATGTTCGGGATCGACGCCGACCGGGGCGACGTCCCCGTGGAGCTCACCAAGGAATTCATGACCCGCGCGCCCTTCGTATCCTCCACCGTCAACATCCCGGTGCCCTTTGGCGGCACCCCCCTGTTCGACCAATATCTGGCCGACGACCGCATCCTGCGGTCCATGCCGTTCGCCTTCTACCGCGCCCCCTATCTCACCATCGCCCTCAAGCACTACGACCCCGAGCAGTACTACGCCGGCCTCGTCGACATCATGTCCCACTGGACCTCCACCCGAATGCTGCTCAAGCGCGTCAGTACCGTTTCCGGCCTCCTCCGCCTGGGAACCGCGTTCCGCATGCTCGACCAGCGCCGCATGCTTGGCGAGTTCCGCACCATCCTGGAGCTACTGCGAACCGACCGCCCATTCAGGGCCTTCCATGAGCAGGAAACCGACGTGCTGCCCGACTTCTACAAAGAGCGCCACCGCGACCTCCTCGGCCCCTACGCCGGTCTTCTCAGTGACGACGACCGTCGCCCCGTCCTGCCCTCCATCCGCGCTATAGCCACCACCGCCCCCGCGCTTCCCTAACTTCGCCCAGGTTATTCCGCCCACCGCGCCACGGCCACAAACGCCGCCATCACCGCCAGCGCGACGTTAAATCCGATGTTCGGGTATTCGCCGCCTCCGCAGGTGGAGCACAATCGCCCCGAGCATCAGCAGCACCAATCCCCAAGCCGCCGCCGGTGTCAGCCAGGTCGCCACCCCTACAAGCTGCGGGACGATCAGACCGAACGCCGCCAGTCCTTCCGTGACCCCGGCGAACACCCGCAGCGACGGCGCATATCAAGGATGTACCACATGCCCTCATTCAGGCGGTCGCGCGTCGGCGGCATGAGCGAAAGGCGCGCGTGAAACAGAAAAACCGCCGCCAGCAGCCCCTGTAAGACCCAGGCCACGATATTCATATCAGACGGTCCCTCACCCGCCGAAACCCTCTGCGGCCCTCGCTCCGAATCTCACCTTCGTAAGAGCTTTCCGACAACCACCGCCAGCACCCCTCCAATCACGACCAGCAGTCCGTACACGGTCCAGTCCGGATTTCCCACCATCGAAGAGCTGTCCGGCCCCAGGATGTCCACGCTCTGCAACGCAAACACCGCGCCGAAAAACACCGCCAACGCCCCCACCGCCATCAGCACCATCCCGATCATCCGACCCATCGCGCGTCCCCTTTCTTTGACGGATCTTCCCCGTCCCCCATCGACTTCAATCCACATTCCAGCGACACGTCGTACCAGACAAGCCACCAGGCCGCGCCAGCCGGCCAAAACCGCCGTTCGGGGCTAGACCGTCTCGGTACTTGCCAGTACAGCCGGCAACGGCACTTCACGGCCGTCGTCCAGAGTGAAGGCTATCCAGTCGCGGCGTGCGCTCGAAAGATCGGCGGTGGCTGCCTCAGGTGTTCGTCCCTGGCCCATGCAAACGGGTAATTCGGGATGCAAATCGACATACATCCACGACTCATCAACTAACTGCTCGACCAGAATCTCCACGGCGTAGGGCAGCGACACCCACTCTTCCAACGTGCGTTCCATCAGTGCGACCACCAAATACATCGAACTTCCTCAATCAATTCTACGATCCGATCACCCGACCTGCGTTCAGCTTGGAATTTCCGCCGACTCAGAGCGACGGCCAGGACCCGCCCAATCCCCCTTCCTAATTCTGAAGGAATCCCGCCCCTCCCATTTCCCGGCCCATGGCCTAACCTGCATGCAGGTTGGGATTTCCGCCGCCACTTCACCCCAAATCGACGAGCCCAACGGCCACCGAGCTTCCCTTCCTCATAAAACTCTTCCCCGGAAATACACAGAAAAATACGTAATATCCGATCACGAAAGAGATTTTCCGGGACAAGAAATATGCCCCATGTTCCAATATTTGGCTGGGTGCACTGCGCCCCCCGAATCGAATGCACAACTCGAAAAGGCCCACATAAACAACCAGATCGCTATGAATTATCCCCTCACCACAAGCTATCCAGTAAACGGGCCAAAAGCCGCATTCGGCGAAAGTTACCCTGTGACCTCGACCTACCGGGCGTCCGCAAACATCCACAAGCCCACCACCGCTTGTGGACCCCTTCCCTGTGAGCCGTCAATTCAGCCGCCAAATCGGCCGTCTACTGGACGCCCGCAACACAAAGTCCACTCTCTCAACCGCACCATTTCCAGACCGGCCATCCACCTACCTCCGAACAGACCGGCTTGTGTTCCCTCGCGC
>CAUYYU010000074.1:0-8276 GCA_963577415.1 Chloroflexota bacterium | reverse complement strand
CGCCCTCCACGCAGCCGCCGGCGATCCGAAGGAGCTGTGGATGCTTCCGGACTGCGGCCACGTCGAGGCCTTCGATCGGCTGCCCGACGAGTTCACCGATCAGGTGGATAAGTTCTTTCGTCAGGCCTTCGAGTCGGCGGGACCGACCCGGGCCGACACCTCGGAAACGCCCTAAACGCCGGCCTTTTCCAGCCGCGCCCGGCGCCACTCGCGCAATTCTTCCAGCTCCCGGGTGTTCACCACCTGCTCCTTCGTTATCCCGGCGCGGCGCGCGGTCATGATCCCGTACGGCAGCAGGCCCAGGTGCTGGACAGCGTGGGCGTCGGTGTTGATCACGATTTCCACTCCCATCTCCACCGCCCTCCTGGCCAGTTCATCCGACAGATCCAGACGATCCGGCATGGCGTTGATCTCCATCGCCGTCCCAGTCTCGGCCGCCGCCGCGAACACGGCGTCGGCGTCGAACCCATAGCCGTCGCGGACGTTCAGTAGGCGTCCGGTTGGGTGGCCGATAGCGTCAGACCACGGATGTCGCACCGCGGCCAGAATGCGTTTCGTCATCACCTCGCTCGACTGCTGGAAAGCCGTATGCACCGAGGCCGTCACCCAGTCGAGCCGGGCCAGCTCGGCATCTTCGTAGTCCAACTTGCCGCCGGTCAGGATGTCCACCTCGGAGCCGTGCAGCACCTCCAGGGATGGCATCTCCTCATTCACCGCGGCGATCTCCAGCGCCTGCTCGCGCAGTCTTTCCGGTTCCAGGCCCTGCGCCACCACCAGTGACTGCGAGTGGTCGCTGACGATCAGATAGCGGTGGCCCAACCTCTCCGCCGCCGCCGCCATCTCCCTGGAGGTGTGGGAGCCATCGCTCCAGCGAGTGTGCGTGTGCAGGTCACCCCGCAGGTCCCCGATTTCCACCAGTCTCGGCAGCCGGCCCAGCTGCGCCGCCTCGATCTCGCCCCGATCTTCTCGTAGTTCCGCCGGTATGAACTGCATCCCGAGCAGGTCGAAAAACGCCTCCTCGTCTTCCAATCGCACCGCCTCGCCGGAGGTGCGCGTAACCGTGCCGGTTTCACCCAGCGCCATCCACTGCGCAGCCGCGATCGCTGTGATCTTCTCCAGGTGGGCGGTGCTGCCCGAATGTCGGATAAGGGTCGCGGCAAAGTCGTCGGGGGCCGCCAGGTGCAGCACCACCGGGATACCGCTCCTCGTGGTTCCGCGCGCCACGTCCGCTCCCACCTCCGTCACCTGGCACAGGCCGCCAAAGGCGCCCGCCACCGCCTCCCCATCAGCCGAGGCCACCACCAGTTCGATGCTGCGAACCGTCGCGCGGCCCCGTCGGATTTCCCCGGCCGGATTGGCTGCCGTCAGCCTGACGGCCTCGTTCAGCGCCGCCAGCAGCGCCAGAGCCTCCGGCAGCGCCTGTCCCAATCTGAACGTGCCCCGGCGTTCCCGCAGCCGCTCGATTTCCCTCAAGTAGGCCTGCACCTTTTTCGGGCCCATGCCCGGGAGTTCGCGCAGCCGGCCGGACTGTGCCGCCGACTCCAACCCGTCCACATCCACGATCTCCAGCTCGTTAAAAAGGCGCGAGGCCGTCTTCGGTCCGATTCCCTGAATCGCCAGAATCTCGAATACGCCGTCGGGAATACCGGCCCGGGCCTTCGTCAGTTCAGTGCTGGCGCCGGTCTGGACGAATTCGGCGATCACCTTGCCCATCGTGGCCCCGATCCCCGGCAGCGTGTCCAACCTGTCCTCCAGGACCGCGCTCGCCACATCCACATCAACGGTATCCACTCGACGGGCGCCGGTACGGAATGCCCGCGCCCGGAACTCGTCCTCCGCCTTGATCTCCAGCGCGTCGGCGATCGCTCCCAGCAGCGCCGTGATTTCCTTGTTGTTAGGTCCGCTGGGCAATCGCTCCGGCCTCCCTCCAGCCGGCGCTAGACCGGCCTACGCGACGAATCCGCCCGTCTCTCAGGCTACCCGTGTTCCAGCGAAACCGCCGCGCTCGCCTCGCGCCGGTTGGATGTTCCCCGTCCCACGCCCTGGTAAGTGAACCCCTGGGCGCGCAGATCATCGCCGTCATAGACGTTGCGGCCGTCAATCATCAGGCGATTTCGCATCAGGCCGCCGGCCCGTTCCCAATCGATCTCGCGAAATTCATTCCATTCCGTCGCCAGCACCACCGCATCCACCCCCTTCATCGCATCGTAAACATCGCCGGCGTAGTAAATGCCGGGCAACTCCTCGCGGGCTCGCTTCGTGGCCACCGGGTCAAAGGCCCGCACCTCGGCGCCTTCATTCAGCAGCAGCCGGATGATCTCAATCGCCGGCGCGTCGCGGACGTCGTCCGTGTTCGGTTTGAACGACAGCCCCAGCACCGTGATGACCCGACCCCGTAGTTCTCCCAGTTCGTCGCGCAGCCGCCGCACAACCGAGCGCCGCATGTCCCGGTTGATTTCCACCACCGCCCGCAGCAACTGCGGATGGCAGCCGTTCACGGCCGCCATGTGCTCCAGCGCCAGCACGTCCTTGCGGAAGCAGCTTCCACCCCAGCCGATTCCCGCGCTCAGGAAACCCACCCCGATCCGGTCGTCGAGCCCCATCCCTCGCGCCACCTCGGTCACGTCCGCGCCAAGTTGGTCGCACATACTGGCGATTTCATTGATGAACGATATTCGCGTGGCAAGGAACGCGTTCGACGCGTATTTGATCATTTCCGCCGTACGCAGGTCCGTGATGATGATGGGGCAGTCGAACGACCGGTACAGCAGAGTCACATCCTCCGCCGATTGCCTGTCTTCCGAGCCCAACACGATCCGGTCCGGGTTCAGAAAATCGGAGACCGCGGAGCCCTCGCGGAGGAATTCGGGATTGGAAACTACATGAAAATCGACCTCGTCGCCCCGGTGCTGAGTGATCAGTTCGGCCACCAGGTCGCCGGTCCCCACCGGCACCGTGCTCTTGTCCACCACGATCGTGCGGCCGTCCAGCTCCTCCGCGATCATCGCCGCCGCCGCCTCCACGCTGGAGAGGTTCGCCTCCCCCGCCGGACCGGGCGGAGTGTCCACCGCGATAAACACAAAATCCGCTCCGGGAATGCCCTCTGCGTACGACGTGGTAAAACTCATCCGCTTCGCCGCCTGGTTGCGGATCACCAGGTCCTCAAGACCCGGTTCAAATATCGGTATCACTCCCTTATTGAGCGACTCCATCTTCGCCTCGTCGATGTCCAGGCAAACGACATCATTTCCCAGGTCGGCGAAACACGCCCCCGTCACCAGGCCAACGTAGCCCGTTCCAACAATGCAGATTCTGCTCAACTGATCCCCGCCAGGTTGATTGCCCTAATTTGGCAAGAGTACGTCCGGGAGATTGTAGTCAACCGTCCGCCCTCGCGCCGCCTATTCTCGTAGGCAAACGCCCGCCAAACCTCCGCCGTTGCGGCCTGGCGCCGCTGCCCGCCGTCAACCTCTTGAGGTTAATTCTAAAAATCGGCCCGGCCCTGATAAAGCGGCCGGGACCGCATCCGCCTCTCAGGCCCCGGCGGCCACCTTTTGCAGCACCCGAAGGGAATTGATCCCCAGCAACTCGCGATAGCCGCCCGCCTCCAGTATCTCCCCGATCACCTGAAAAGGCCCGATTTCCGGATCGTTGGCGTCGTGAAACAGCACCAGTCCCCCGGAAGGCACGAACCGCGACCACCCTTTGAAATCAATCTTCGTCGCCTCGTAGGTGTGATCGCCATCGATCCAGAGCATCGATATTTCACCGTCCCAGGCTTTGCAGGCCCGTTCCGACGGCAGACTTATCGGCCGCACGATGTCGGTCACTTCAAACCGGAGGAGGTTTTGCAAAAAGATCGCGCGGTCATCCGGGTCCACCGTCCAGCCGAACACGTCCACCGCCTCTACGTGCGGGTCGACGGCGAACACCGGCACCTCATCCCCCGCCCGCACACCCATCATCTCCAGCGCCAGTTGCAGCGACGTCGTGCAGTTGTCCGTCGCCACCGCCTCCGGCACACCCAGGTAATCGGCTATCAACCGCTCGAACTCCACCGTCCTCGGGCCCTGCGTCAGCCAGCCGCTGGCGCTCACCCCCGCGCCAGCCCCTTTTCAAGCAACGCCGGCAAGTTCCCGGATAGCGCGGCATTCACCTCCACAATCGCCCTTTCCACCGCGCCCCGGTGGGATCTTCCGTGCCCGATGAACACCAATCCGTTCACTCCCAGCAGCGGCGCCCCGCCCCACTCCGCGTAATCGAACGATGTCCGCATCGTCCTGAGTGCCGGTCGCATCAGCAGTGCCCCGAGTTTGCTGCGGGCGGACGTCTCTCCCGCCGCTCGTAACATCCCAAACGCAAAATCCCCCGTGCCCTCCATCACTTTTATCGCCACATTCCCCGTGAATCCATCGCATACCGCCACGTCGACGACCCCTCGAAACAGGTCTACGCCCTCCACATTCCCCCGGAAATTCAACTCACTCGCTTGCAACAGTTCGTGCGCTTCTAGCACCAGCTGATTGCCCTTCACGTCCTCCTCACCCACGTTCAGCAGGCCTACCCGCGGCGAACCCACCCCGTGTGCCGCCTCCATGTAAAGCGATCCCATGATCGCGAACTGCAACAGATTTTCCGGCGTGCATTCGGAATTCGCCCCGATGTCCAGCAGCAACGTTCTGCCGCCCGTGCCGGGCAACACGCCCGCCAACGCCGGCCGGCTGACTCCCGGCGCCCTGCCTACCACCAGCACCGCCGCCGCCATTGTCGCTCCGCTGTTGCCCATCGAGATCAGCGCCTGCGCCTCACCCACTTTCACCAATTGGGCCCCCACCCGAATCGACGAATCAAGTGTCTGGCGGATCGCGGCCGCCGGCTGCTCATCCATCCCCACCACTTCACCGGCATGCACGATCTGGTAGTCCCCCACCGATTCCCCATTCCGCTCCAGCTCCGCCGACAGCCGCTCGAGATCGCCTACTAGGGTTACCTCTACGCCGTGATTCCTCCGCGCCGCCACCACCCCGGCCACTGTTGCCACCGGCGCGTTGTCACCGCCCATCGCGTCCAGCGCGATCCGCCGTCCCACCGCGTTGTTCATGCTGGCTGTCCCCATGCCACCGTAGGGACGCTAGACGTCCAGGTTCCGAACGTATCGGGCGTGCGTCATGATGTAGTGTCGCCGGTCCGCCACGTCATTGCCCAGCAACGTCGTGATGAGCCGATCCGCGCTCTCCTCATCCTCCATCACCACCTGCATCAACGTCCGCGTCTCCGGGTTCATCGTCGTATCCCAGAGCTGATCCGCGTTCATCTCTCCCAGGCCCTTGTACCGCTGAATGTGGTAATTGCCCTTCAAGCCCGACAGTACCTTGTCCCGTTCCTCCTCCGAAAACGCGTACATGCGTTTCTTGCCCCGGCTAATCCCGTACAGCGGCGGCAGCGCGATATACAGGTTCCCGCGCTCCACCAACTCGCGCATATGGCGGAAGAAGAACGTCAGCAGCAGCGCCCGAATGTGCGATCCGTCCACGTCCGCGTCCGTCATGATGATGACCCGCCCGTAGCGCAGTTTCGCGATGTCGAACAGATCGCCGATACCCGTTCCCACCGCCGTCGTCAGGTCGCGGATCGCATCATTTCCCAACATCTTGTCCAGGCGCGCCTTCTCCACATTCAAGATCTTGCCCCGCAGCGGCAAAATCGCCTGGAAGATTCGGTTGCGGCCTTGCTTAGCGTTTCCCCCCGCCGAGTCGCCTTCCACGATGAACAGTTCGCAGTGGTCCGGATCCGTCTCCTGACAATCAGCCAGCTTGCCCGACAGCGCCATCCCGTCCAGCGCCCCCTTGCGCACCACCAGGTCACGCGCTCGCTGGGCCGCCAGCCGCGCTCTACTGGCCACCAGGCACTTCTCCACTATCCGCCGCCCCTCCCCCGGGTTCTCATGCAAAAACTCCGAGAGCTGCCTCGACATCACCGACTGCACCTGCCCCGCCACCTCCGGGTTATTCAGGCGAACCTTCGTCTGCGCTTCGAACTGCGGCTCACCCAGCAGGACGCTGATAACCGCCACCACCCCTTCGCGCACGTCCTCCCCCCCCAGATTGGGATCGTTGTCCTTCAGATAGCCGTTGCTCCGCGCGAACTCATTTATCGTTCTCGTCAGCGCCGCCCGGAACCCCGACAGATGGGTCCCGCCATCCGCCGTGTGAACCGTATTGGCAAACGGAAAGATCAACTCCCGATAGGTATCCGTGTATTGCAGCGCCACCGAGATCGATGTTCCGTCGACTACCCCGGTCACAAATATCGGCTGGGCGTTGAGCGGTTTGCGGGACTGCGCCAGGTGTTCGACGTACGACCGAATCCCTCCCTCAAAAAAGAATGTCAGCGACTGACCAGTGCGCTCATCCTCAATCAGGATTTCGAGATTCGGAACCAGGAAGGCTATTTGCCGCAGACGCTCCACCAGCGTCTCAAAACTGAACGTCAATCCTTCAGCGTTAAATATTTCCGCGTCTGGCTTGAACCGTATCGTCGTGCCCGTCTGCTTCGATTTTCCAACCGGTTTCACGTCGGTCGTCGGCTTCCCGCGGGCGTACTCCTGTCGATACACCTTGCCGTTTCGGCTCACTTCCGCCACCAGGTGCTCCGACAGCGCGTTCACCACCGACACCCCCACTCCGTGCAATCCGCCCGACACCTGATACGCCTTCGCGTCAAACTTGCCCCCGGCATGCAGCGTCGTCATCACCACTTCCAGCGCCGGCCGGTTCACCTTCTTGTGCTTGTCCACCGGGATCCCGCGGCCGTCGTCCTCCACCGTGCAGTAGCCAGCGTTTTCCAGCGTCACCCGAATCTTCGAGCAGTGACCGGCCAGAGCCTCATCCACACTGTTGTCCACCACCTCCAACACGCAGTGATGCAGCCCCGAATCCGTCGTATCGCCGATGTACATCGCCGGCCGTCGGCGCACCGCCTCCAGGCCTTCCAGTACCTCAATCGTGTCGGCGCTATACGTTGCCAAACAGGCCTCCTACCAATCTGTTCCGTCATTCGAAACTTCGTGGGAAAACTCAACGTCGTACGTTCGTGACAGGTAAAACACCATGCTGCCGGCAGCCAGCACCGTCCCGATAAAAGCATTCGCCGCCACCGCCACCGCAAAGCCCACCGCATTGCCGATAATCGCCGTCAACACTATCCCCGCTATCAGTTGCACCACGACCGTCAGGATGATGATTCCCGCCACCGGCCAGGCGTCACCCGAGATGAATTCGATCGATCGCCGGATCGCCCCTCGCGGTGAGCTCCCGTCCACGATCACCGACAGATTCGCGAAAAACAGCAGGAACGGAATCGCGATCAGCCCCACCGCTACTGCCATTCCCACGAATATCGCCACAAAGCCCATAAAGGCCGCTGCCAGGACGAACAGGAAGATCAATCCCAGCAACGACACCACCGCCAACGCCGCCAGGCCAAGAAGATGCGGCGCGCGATCCATGATCAGTGCCGCCAGTTGAGGTTCCTCCGGCTCCGGGTAAATGGTCCTGCGCAACAGCCCCAAGTACGCCGTGGAAATAATCACTCCGATCAGCAGCAGCACGGGCGCCCAACCGAACACCGCGCCTCCTCCGGTCAGCTCCACCGCTCCACCCAGGCCGCCAAAATCGGAGGTCGCGCCCGCTCCCAGCGACGGGACGTGCAGCGCAACCAGCAGAAGCAAAATCGCCGAGACGAGCGCACCCAGCGCCTGTGCCCCGTCCGCGTCAATTCCGCCCACGCCCAGCATGAATTGGCTCAGCGAAGGCTTCGGGGAGACCAACAGGACCAGATCCAACAGGATCGGGATGGACAGGAGCACCGGCTTCCGTACGACGATCCGGAAGCCCTCGTTTAGGGCGTCGATTACACCCAAGCACTGCTCCGATTCAGAAACTTGCGACCGCTGTTTCGCCGGGATTTATAACCCGGCGGCGATAGGACCCCTCGCCACCTTGTTTGCTTCTGTAATCTTGACATAAAACAGGCCATTTGTCCACGCTCCCACCCCTTTAGCGGCCCGTATTTCGCGCTCCGTCGAAAGGCCATTTGAGGCGGTTCGTGCCCGCCCGACTTGCACAATATTGGCGGCGGCCCGACAATTCATTGTCAATCGCAGCAGAGAGGAGCCTGCATGGCAAACAAATTCAACATTTCGATCGAATACTGCACTGCTTGAAACTACCTTCCTCGGGCCGTGAGCCTGACGAACGAAATTTTAGAAAAATTCA